>JALYYM010000207.1 GCA_030946565.1 Bacteroidota bacterium
CTTTTACAAGTGAAATATCTTTTATCCTTATTTCATTATAAAAATTCCGGGGCTTTCCGGCATTCGGATCGTTAGTGAAGGGATATTTTCCATAAAGCCAGGAATAGCGGGATGAGATTTTATAATGGTCAATTAATTTTCCGTTTTTATAAATTCCGATGGTTGACTGGTTTCCACCACCTTCTTTTTTGTCGGGCAGGCTATATCTTATCACCATACTGTTAGCGGCTACAGTAGGAGTAAATTCAACGTATTGAATATTCGAATTTAGTTTTACACATTGCTGCCCGGAAGATTCTGTTTCTACAAGAAATGGGTCATAAGCCGGCCCCAAAATGGTACCGTTAGTTTTCATACGCTCCGCTTCATAAGTTGTCCAGGGAATACTGGCGCCATATTTCTCTTTTGCGGAGCACGTCAATGTTGTCAAAATCAAAATAATGATGAAGCTTTTATCTTTTGCATTCATTGATTTATATAAATTTAAAATGGAAAGTATTTGTACATTTTTGAGATATAATCAATTTTAGAAAAGAAAAATAGTAATACGGTTGCTAAAAAAAAGACAGGTGTTTCTTTCTTAAGGCAACCAATATTGTGCATATTGCCTATACCACTTTTTGTTTGCCAATTTTATTAAATAATATATAAAGAATAAAAAAGATGAACCTACAGCCAAGATTTATTCCGGTAAATAAAAATATAAACTCGAACGAATGAAAAAAATTATCCCCGGCAAGATACATGTATATGCCGGGGCACATCATCAATAACCCGGGTTTTGCTGGCCGGCTATTTTAGCATTTGAATTGAGCTCCGCCTGCGGTATCGGCCAGCTATAGGTTTTATCATTCCACTGTAACGCTCCATTTACGTTGAGCGCGGTTTGATAATACTGCGCTTCAGATGGGCCAATACGCCAGCGGCAAACATCAAACCACCAATGGCCTTCATTAAATAACTCGGCAAAACGCTCATAGTAAAGAGGATTGTTACCAAGCACAGGATCGTTGATTGCACTGGTGCTGGCTGTCAGGCTTGCATAATCAACAGGCGACGGAGCATTAACCGGATAACTATAAGCCCTGCGCTTCACTTTATTCAGGTATTCTAATGCCGTTGCATTATCCCCCGCGGCTTTTGCAGCTTCCGCATATAACAAATACACATCTGCCAATCTTAACATATAATAGTTCCACGCATCCGCAGGGCCTGTATTGTTGATGTTATTAAATATGGGGGAATATTTTCTCAGGCTCCATCCATAGGTGGCTACTTGCCCCGCAAAAAAATTAGGTTTAGAAACGGGAAACCAATTTATCCCGTCAAATTTTACCGAATCCACCCAAGGCTGCAATGCGTTTACTATCAGTCGGGGATCATAGCTTTTATTTGCTCTTGCCAATAATGAATTTTGTTTATAAACAGGATCCATCACCTGCTGCGGATTTTTATAACTGGCGGGTTTGCTATTATCAAAGCCTGGATTATTTACGATAGTATAAGTGCCCAGGTTGAAGCCGAAACGAAGTACATTTCTGTCGTGAAAAATTTCATTTCCATATCCAAGAGGATTGGAGGCGCCTTCAGTGCCATCCCAGCCGAGCGCCCAGGGTGGCCATATTAAACCGTTGATAGTAGTAGCGTTGGGAGTGCCGCCATATACTCCATAATCTCCCTTAGAATCCTGATCAATATTTATTTCAAATAATGATTCTTCATTAAACTCATTACTGCTGATGCCGATAAATGCGTCCCTGTATTTTGCATACGGCATTAATGATTTTCCACTGTTATTGATAACATCCAGCAATGTTGTTTTGGCGTTAGTCCAATCTTGTGTAAAAACATACGCCTTCCCCAACAAACCTTTCGCAGCCCATTCATTGATTCTGCCGAGGTCATTATTTATCCAAACTTTTCCCTGCAGCAATTGCGCAGAAAGCTTAAGGTCATTTATAATGAGGTCCCAAACTTCCTTTACAGTGCTGCGGGGTTTTTGTGTACTTTCAAGACTGGCGGGAAGATCATCAAAAATTGGCACACCCATTTTATCGCCTCCGCCGGCGGGTGTAATATAGCTTTCACCAAATAAACATTCCAGGTTATAATAATAAAAGGCCCGCAGGAAATATGCCTGGCCTTTCACCAGGTCTACAGCCTGTTGGTCCTGGGGCTTTCCGTACTTCTGCATGTAAAAATCCGCGCCCTTCAGGGTCACATTGCAGTTTTTTATCCCTGTATAAAAACTGGTCCACGCTTCCTGCACATACTGGTTAGTGACGCTTAAATTAGTAGCCGCCATTTCGTTCCAGGCTGGGTCTCCGTTATAGCTGCTGTTAACGGTATGCGTAGCATTCGCTAATGCTTTTGGCCACAGGTGAAATCCAAACAGGTTAGGATCTCTCAGATTTGAATAACATGGGGCAAGCACTCCATTAAGATCATTTAAACTGGCCGGAAAATTAGTAGTGGAATAACTGTCGGTAGGGCCGACCTGCCCCGGGTCTTTTTTACAACCCGCAAGCACCATAAGACTTAATACGATTATACTTATTTTCTTAATCATTGTAATAATTTTTTAATGATGTTGATCAAAAGTTAATATCAAGACCCAGCGAATAAAGCTTTACCTGGGGATATTGCGATACTGCATCAAGGCCTCTTGTAGTAACACCTACTGCATTACCCACAAAACCCGATTGCGATGCCTGGGAATAAGCGCTTCCTAATTCCGGATCCAGTCCTGAATATTTTGTAATGGTGAAAACATTATTGGTCATTACAAATAATCTCGCAGATTTAATTCCCACCTTACCGAGTTCAGGATTAGTGAATGTATAACCAACTTGTACATTTTTTAACTTCAGATAACTTCCATTTTCAACGAAATAACTATTTACAGAAGTATA
>JALYYM010000219.1 GCA_030946565.1 Bacteroidota bacterium
TAGTAAAAAGCGTTTATGGGTTGGTACGGAACAGGGCGCTCCCTATTTATTCAACAGCAACAATGGAAAGTTTTATAATTACGGCCTTCATGCTTCTCCGGGCACAGAAAATATAAATGGGCTCTGGCACTTCCTCGAAGACAACGACGGGCATATATGGGCAGCGGCGTACAATGGGTTATTACCGGTTAAACGATGTCACCAACCAGTTTGAATCAATGAACAAATTACTGCAAATGGACAATCATGTTTTGTCCAGCGGCATGGCAAAAAATAAAAATGGCGACCTGTGGTTTGCTACCAATAACGGCTTAAAAAAATTATCTTTTTCGCAGCATATTTTAACCGATAAGTTTCACAACCCTGACCATATTTCCTTGTTTGATATAGATAAGCCAATAAGCTTAATCACCTTTGATGCTGCTGATAATATATGGGTAAGCTCCGGCTACGAAGGGGTTTTATACAGGTATAATTTTATAACAAAGAAGCTTAGCAATTACTCTTTTGATAGAAAATTTCCGGGCGTACAAAAGCCAAACAATTATACAGCCGTAGGAAATGTTTTTTCCAGTGTACAGGCGGAACTGTTAGTTCCTTTACTTTCTAAAGGCACAGCGATCTACAATTATGCCGCGGATACATTTAATATTATCAAGGTTGAAAATACAAATCCCTATGGCCTGCACCTGCTGCCGGCAACGTCTGCACCGGTTTCAATAATGCAGGATAAAGAAAATAATACCTGGCTCGGCTCTGATGCAGGGATAAATATTATTGATCTCAGCAAGCCGCTTTTCATTTCCTATACAAAGCCTTCAGCCGCTTCGGGACTTTTATCTTCTGCTGAAGTGTCTGATATATTGCAGGATAAAAGCGGTGATATTTATGTAAGCTACTATGTTGAAAATGGCGGCATAGTTAGGTTTGATAAAGATCTCAATTATAAAAAACACTATTTTGTTAAAGGAATGAAAAAGGAATTGCAAACCAGCTATGGAACCTTTTCCAGGACAACCAAGGTATTATTTGGTCGCCCACCCAGGCCGGAAATATTATTAAACTCAATCCCGCAAATGATCAGCTAACTGTTTTAAATGACACTTTGTTGAGCGGGTCAATAAATCAAATACAACAAGATGCGGAAGATAATATCTGGATAGGCCATTGGCGAAAAGGCTTGATAAAAATAGATGCCGTTACTAAAAAAATAATTGTTTATAAAGACTTTGACAATGCGGAAGCAAACTCTTCTCGAAGGGCTTTATGTTTTTTATTTGACAATGATAAAATATTGGTGGGCACGGTGATAAATGGATTGCAACTGTTCGATAAAAAGTCTGGAACTTTTGTAGCTTCTTATCACCTTGATGAAAAAAATAATCACTCTCTCAGCAACAATAATATAACCAGTATTGCGGCATATAACAAGGATACATTAATAGTTGGAACGCAGGGAGGCATAAATATTTTTGATAAGAATAAAAAGGTTTTTTCTGCCATCACCAGTAAAGACGGGCTCTCCAATAATCTTGTGCAGGCAATCATTCTGGATAATGAAAAGAATTTGTGGGTTGCACTTGAAGGTGCCTGAGCAAAATAAATATGCGTACGCTGGCCATCACGAATTATGATGAAGACGATGGCATCTAAAGCATTCATAGCCGGAGCTTCATTTGGCGGACTGATCTGTATGAAATTTGCGATGGTGAATCCTGGAAAAATTGAGGCAGCTTTTTTACTTAATCCCGGCTGTTTGCAATCATTTTCAATGTCATTCAAAAATCTCTATTTTAATTTATTATCCATCATTAGCCCGAAGGAAAAGAATGTAAGAAAATTTTTAGACAAAGCTATCTTGTCCAAGCCAAACCACGCATTGTCTGAGTTCTCAGAAAACATGCTTGTCAGGTATGACATATTTGCCCTAAGCCGTTATAAGGATAAGACGCAGAAACCGTACTACATGGATAAGCAACTCTCAGAAGTAAAAGTGGATACTTACCTTCTCGAAGGAGATAAGGATTTACTTTTCCCCTTTCGGAAATCCATTGAAAATGCAAAAGAACACTTAACAACTTTGAAAGAAATAAAAGTGTTTAATAATGTCGGTCACGGCATTGAAACTTATGACAAGGCGCTAAATTACATTGGAGATAAGATAAAAAATTACCATTAAAATGATACCCTCAAAATTCATTCACCTTTTCTTACTAAGTCTTCTTTTCTATTTAAACAGCCACAGCCCGGATACGTTATTTACACAAATCGCAAAAAATAATTTCACGCTGTTATCACCCGAAAGAAATTCTTTTACGGGTGCCGGTTGGGATACTTTAATATACCAGATACAGAAGTCTGATTTTGTGTTAATCGGCGAAGATCATTTCACCAATGAAATCCCTGCCTTTTTCAAAGCCATAACTGCAGCAG
>JALYYM010000222.1 GCA_030946565.1 Bacteroidota bacterium
AAGTAAGACAAAGAACTCCAATGATGCCAGCAAAAAGCCAGGTACCTTTTTCAAGTACATCGGTTGTTTGCTTAACGCCCATTAATTGATTTCCTATACCGCCGAGTGATGAAGAAAGGCCGCCGCCCTTTGGATTTTGTATAAGAATAATAAGGCCTAAAATTATGGAAGCTATTATTATGATAGTTCCGAAAACGATTAACATATCAGGTTGATTTTATACTTTCAATTTTGGCTGCAAAGTAAGCGCTTTTAGAAGGATTTATCAAACTTAATTTGTGGTACATTTCAATAGCTTTTTCTTTTTTATCCTGCTTTATCAACACTTCAGCCATAGCCTCCGTAAGCACTTCTGTATCAATATTGGATGATTCCGCCGCGCTTTGAATTATAGTTTCAGCAAGGCTGTTCTGTTCAGCAAGCTTCTCCGGATGCAATTTTTTCATGCTTTTCAGCCATTCGGTAAAACTTTTCATTTGATTGCTAAGTTTATCGGTTGTTAAAGCTTCATCCGGAATTTTAATTCCCTGCGAGGCAAAATAATCAATAGTGTGCAAAGGCTCAAAAGCAACAGGCTCATCATCCGGGAATATATCTTTTTCAATCGCCGGCATGCTCGTACCATCTGCAGACTCGTCCTTCATGTCTAACTTTTCATTTGCAGTATCGTTTATATTTTCATAAAAATCGGATCCAATGGTTATTGTATCAGGAATAAAATTTTCCGCATGATCCATATTATTTTCGGGCTCACCATTATCCTTCTCCCACATCTCTTTTTTATCATACGCTTCACTTTCAACATGCAAACCCAAAGTTTGTGTATCGGGAATAAATGGTTCTTCTTCTGCAATATTTCCATCATTAACATAACCAGGTTGTGAGCCAGTTTCGGAAAAAGTCTCAACATGGAAACTTAACGTTTGTGTTTCCGGAGTAAAAAGTTCTTCCTGGTTTTTATTCTGTTCATGACCGTTTTGAATGCTAAGCTGTTCTTCAGTTGCAATGGCAAAATGGGTTTTATCAAAATTGTTTTCAACTGAAGGTGTATTAAAATTTTCCTCATTACCAGACTCACCCTTATTTAACTCAGCATCAATCGTTGAGAGCTGAAATTGGAGCCAATGTTTATTATTAAAATACAGCGCTGTTTTTTTGACAAGTTTTTCAAATGCAGGATTGCTGGTATTTCTATAGTGAACTAAAAGTAAATAGGTTGTAAAAGCGCTGTAAGGATGATCCTCCACATTTTTTTTGAGCGCATCCATATCGTTTACAATATTTGAATAAAAAGCTTCAGAATAATTAACTCCTGCGTTCATGAAAATATTTATGTTTTACCAGTTTGAAAAAATCTTATTGAAAATGGCATCGGTAACATTTTTTACAATCTCATCGCCCAATTGTGCTTCTGCCTGCGGTAATGTGAGGTCCGCTTTGAAATCATAATTACTGGTTACGTCGCTTTCAAAATCTTTTTTTGGATCCAATGTATTTTTAAAGACCACGTGGAAGGTAACATTTAACCGGTTAGTGCTGGCATTTTGATTGGCAATACCTGTGGTGGTTACGCTGTAATCTGACAGGTAACCGCTAATATCATAATGGGCGTCATCACTGTTTGTTTGCCTTAACCTTGTCTGGCTTATGATCTTTTGCTTTAGTTTCTCTGTTATTTGCGGGGTGATCTGCGGGTTTACATATCGTGCTTTATTTTCAAAATAATTTACCCTAAAGGTTTTAACATCCGGTGGGATAGGGGCTGTATCCTTCGTAGAATATTTACAGGTAGCGCAACCCGTTATGTTCAAAAGTAAAAAGCATAAGAGGGCAAATTTGAAAGTGAAAACCTTCGGTGATATGACCGGGTACTTTATTGTCAAAATGAATGAATTTTAATGCAGGTGATTAGTGTAACAGTGCGCATTGCAAAATGAATTCAGGAGCGCTATTCGTTTATATTATATTCTTTCAATTTTCTATATAGTGTGCGTTCGCTAATGCCAAGGTCAGAAGAAGCGTCCCTTCTTTTTCCCCGGTGTTTCTTAAGGGCTTTTATAATAAGATCTTTTTCTGCATCCATAATGCTTAATGATTCTTCCACTTCCTGGTGCTTATCGATGTCATTATTATTAAGAACAACAGGTTGATGTGAAAGCCCTGATGTGGATTGTTCATTGCGGTAGTTTTCAATAAGATTTTCATTCTGAAAATTATGATTGCCATTCATTGGCGAAGGGTTTTGCATTACGTCAAAAAACATTCTTTTCAATTCGGTCACATCTTTTTTTACATCAAAAAACAATTTATACAGTATCTCTCTTTCATTATTAAATTCCTTTTGATTGCTTCCCTGAGGGCTTGCCGAGGAGAGCACCGGCAGCCGGGTAAAATTAGTTTCCGGCAAAAATTTTTTCATCTCCCCACCGGTTATATTTTTATCTTTTGCCAGCACGGAAGTTTGCTCCGCTATATTTTTTAATTGACGCACATTGCCAGGCCATGGATAACTTGCCAATACATTTTTTGCTTCCTCATCCAATTGTATGGGAGGAGATTTATAACGATCTGCAAAATCAACCGCAAACTTTCTAAAGAGCAATGGAATATCTTCTTTACGATCGCGTAGAGCCGGAACTCTTATAGGCACTGTATTTAAACGGTAATACAAGTCTTCCCTGAACCTGCCCGTATGCGTAAATTCCAGTAAGTCTTTGTTGGTTGCTGCAATAACCCTAACATCCGTTTTTTGAACTTTAGAAGAGCCCACACGAATATATTCACCGG
>JALYYM010000223.1 GCA_030946565.1 Bacteroidota bacterium
AAACATTGGAACCTTCTTCAAACGATTTTAAATGGGAAGATCATGGTAAAGTAATTCAATCGGTGCCGGGCCGGGATATGTGGAATGCCATTGATCCCAATTTATTATTAGATGAAAATAAAAATCCGTGGCTTTCCTTTGGTTCTTTTTGGGAAGGCATAAAACTGGTAAAGCTTGCTGATGATTTATTACATGTAGCAGAGCCGGAACAGTGGTACACAATCGCCGGCCGTAAAAGAGATTTTAGTCTTCCAGATTCCGTTGCCGGCGATGCGGCAATTGAAGCCCCTTTCATTTATAAGCATGATAATTATTATTATTTATTTGTATCATTTGACTATTGCTGCCGCGGTGAAAAGAGCACCTATAAGATGATGGTAGGAAGAAGCCAAAAAATTTACGGTCCTTATCTCGACCGCGACGGTGTGCCAATGAATCTTGGTGGCGGCTCGGTAGTGTTAGAAGGAAATAAAAACTGGTATGGCGTAGGGCACAATGCTGTAGCGGCTTTCAATAGATATGATTATTTGGTATATCATGCGTATGATGCAAACGATAATGGCAGATCAAAATTGCAAATAAAATCAATAAGCTGGATAGATGGCTGGCCGGTGCTTTCGCAAAAAACATCTTAGTCCATTTTTTTTGAAGATATTTAAAACCCTTTTTATCATAAACACAAACATTATATGAAACATTTGAAAGTAATTTTAATCGCGGTATTTTTTGCAACGGCTGCTCTGTTATCCTGTAATTCCAATAATGAAAATAGTATGAAGGAGAACACATCAGGTGATTCCACAAAAGCGGGCGTCACACAAAAGGACTGGGGAGAATTTGACGGAAAGAAAATTTCACTCTACACACTGACGAATGATAAAGGCGTACAGGTAACGATTTCAAACTATGGCGGCATTGTCACTTCGTTTATCACCCCTGAAAAGGACGGCAAAAAATCAAGCATTATTATTGGCTTCGACAGCCTGGCGCCTTACCTGCGGCAACCGCCTTATTTCGGCGCACTGGTTGGCCGTTATGGGAACAGGATCGGTGACGCGAAATTTTCATTGGATGGAAAACAATATACTCTTGCTGCCAACAATGGAAAAAATCATTTGCACGGCGGCCTAAAGGGTTTCGATAAAGTTGTTTGGGATGCCTCTGTTGCTGATACCACACATCCATCTCTTACGTTGAAATACCTGAGCAAAGATGGAGAAGAAGGTTACCCCGGAAACCTAAGCGTAACCGTGAATTATACACTTACAGATGATAACGCCCTGAAAATTGAATACGACGCCACCACAGATAAAGCCACGCCCGTTAACCTGACTAATCACAGCTACTTTAATTTAACCGGTGATGTGAGCAATACCATTCTCGATCATACATTAATGATAGATGCAGATAATTATACGCCTGTTGATACTACCTTAATTCCTACGGGTGAAATAAAATCTGTGAAGGGTACACCATTTGATTTTACCACACCAAAAAAGATTGGAAGAGATATTGGACAGGTGCCCGGTGGCTACGACCATAATTGGGTACTGAATAAAAAGGATGCCTTATTAGACAAAGTCGCTGAGCTTTCAGATTCGGTAAGTGGCAGAACGATGGAAGTTTACACTACGCAGCCTGGCCTACAATTTTATACAGGAAATTTCCTGGATGGAAGCTTTACAAACCGGGGCGGTACTCCTCTGAAACTGCATACAGCGTTATGTTTGGAGACCCAGCATTTTCCGGATTCGCCGAATAAATCAAATTTTCCTTCTACCATTTTGCATCCGGGTGAAACGTATCATTATGTAACGATGTATAAAGTGTTGGTGAAATAAAATCCAAACAAGACAAATGATTTGTAAGAATATTTTTTTAGGAATTGGTTTACTTTGCCTGCAGCTTTAGCGATATTTTTTATTATGTGCGGCAATAATGTTTGTTCGCAGGAGCAGAGAAATACGATCACCATAGATGCAAAGAATATCATTGGCCCTTACAAACCAATATGGACTTACTTCGGCTATGATGAAGCCAACTATACAACCATGAAAGATGGTAAAAAATTGTTGACGGAATTAGCTGCCTTGAGTCCATCGCCTGTTTATGTAAGCATGTAAAGCAAAAAAATTGAATACTGTCAGCGGCACATTTAATTATGCACTGGTATTGCAAGGCCAGGCACTCACACTTTTAAAATTTACCTGGAAATGAAGGCTTTTATTTTTGACCTGAATGGAACTATGATAGATGACATGCATTATCATGCAGAAGCGTGGTACGATATATTAAATAATGATTTGAATGCAGGCCTCAATTGGGAAGAAGTTAAGAAAGAAATGTATGGGAAGAATAGTGAATTGCTTGTAAGGGTTTTCGGCAAGGATCATTTTTCCCAACAGAAAATGCAGGAGCTTTCTATTGAAAAAGAAAAGAAATATCAAAAAGCTTATTTACCGAAACTACAACTGATACAGGGCTTGCAGGATTTTTTGGAAGAAGCGGAAAGACAAAATATTCCTATGGCCATCGGGTCTGCTGCTATTCCTTTTAATATTGATTTTGTGTTGGATAATCTTAACATCCGTCATTTTTTTAAAGCGATTGTAAGCGCTAACGATGTCGCTACCAGCAAGCCTGATCCCGAAACATTTATAAAATGCGCTGAGCTGTTAGGTGTTAATCCCGGAGATTGCATTGTATTTGAAGATGCACCTAAAGGTGTGGAAGCGGCGCAAATTGCAGGTATGAAAACGGTAGTGCTTACGACCATGCATTGCGCGGAAGAATTCACGAAGTACAACAATGTACTGGAGTTCATTCCGGATTATACAGGTCTAAATCCGGATAATTTTTTAAGAAAGAGCAAAACTGCATGAAAGAAATGCCTCACGTCGTTTTGATACAGCGTTACTTTATTACCCTGGTTATATTTATTTCTTACTAACCAGAATCTTCCATAAATTTTTTTGAATAGATGTTTTTAAGCGTCACAAATACACTTAATTTAGCATTATGCTTTATTAATACGATTGCTATACATCGAATTTGGAAAAAGATGAGGAATCAACCTTACTGCTTTTGCTTGAGCAGGATAGTGAATATGCTTTCCAATTCTTTTTTGACCGGTATCGTGATAAGCCCTATAAGGTGGCCATAATGTAAGTATAGTCACCAGCATTAGCAGAAGAAATTGTGCAGGATGTTTTTCTTATGGTTTGGTATCAGCGAAAGAATTTAGGTGAAGATTCGCTCACTCGAAAGCTGGCTGTTTACCCTTACAACAAACCTCACTTTCAATTGCCTGAAAAAAATTGCGCATGAATGGCCGGCACGGGAAAAGATGGATCAGACAAAATGTGCTCTAAGGAAATAATACAGATCATAAAATATTAAGCAAAGAATACCAGGAACTCCTGCAGGAGCAATAAGTAATTTATCAGAACAGCAACAGCAGGTATATAAGCTTGGCAAAGAAGAAGGCGATTCTTATAAAGCTATCGGCGAGCATTTATCAATATCGCCTCTCATAGTAAGACCACATGGCACGGGCATTAGCGTCTATCCGTTTATTTTTTCTTCAAAATCATGAGCTTCTCATACTTGCTGCGATATTGTATGTCATTTAAAGTAACTCACTTTGCAGCATTTTGCAGTACTGTGTTACTTTGTAACATCTTGTAACATCTTGTGACATCTTGTAACATTTTGTAACATCTTGTAGCACTTTGTAACATTTTAGCATTTGTAACACATACTAATGGGGAGCTCCGTTTACATTTTTAAACTCAATTTAGATTGGCACATAATATCTTTTATAAGCCACATTGATAGATTTGACGCATCATGGACAGCTATAGAAAGACGGGAAAAACAAAGTTTAAAACAATTA
>JALYYM010000229.1 GCA_030946565.1 Bacteroidota bacterium
AAAGCAGCCACGGAATCTTTCCCTTTATTAAGGTCATGACTTAAAAAAGCGAAATGAGTATCGTTAATGATCTTGATAAATTCTTTGTCTTTTGTGTAATCAGTGACGGTGCTGTCGCCATTTTCAATCGTAGTTCCGGAAAGCAACTTCCATGTTCCTGCTAAAGGAAGTATCGTTTCATCTGATACTTCATTTACTGGTGTTGGGTTACAGTTAATACAGGTTACGGAAAGTATTATCAAAGCGATAAACGTTCTCATTTGTAATTTTTATAATTTAAGGAATGAATTGTCTGCGCAATATATGAATATCATTAATTAAAGGCGGCGAACTATTCGTTGTATCAAAAGTGTTGATGGCTGTTGCAAATAATAAAATGAAGGGCAAATCTTTTGTTGTAAAAGACCTGCAGGGTCATGCAATGTCATTGAGGAAACTGTGAAATGAAGCGATAGTAAATGCTTAGCAGATATGATTTTTTATTGATGGAGTTTACGTAAGGCTCAGCCATGACGAGCTTTTTTTTCGGGATAAATGCTATATCTCTTTGCCCAACGCTATTTTCATTTCTATTAATTTGTGTAATAGAATTCGACTTAAAGAAAATTGCCAGGAAAATAACGCCTGTTGTCAACGGCCTTTTGTAATTGTATTTTTTGTGTAACATGTGCTTCTTTTTCTATATAAAACTAATCCTGGTTTTTGCGAATTGATTTCGTTGCCCTGACAAAAGATAGCTTTTAAATTATCCCGTTTTTAAACGTTACTGAATTCCCTGCTGGTAGATCCTTCGTGTTGCAGGTTTCCAACATGATCCGCTAATTCTTTTTCTTTATCCATTTTATGGATTTCCAGTTTTGTCTCTGAGTCTATTATATTTTCCTGTACGTTATTTCGAATTTTTAATTCTGCTTCATTAAGGTATTCATCGTACGGGCCTTTGCTTGTTAAGCCTTTCCAGGTAACAGGTAAGATATCCACCAAAACAAAAAAGATTATTAAGAACCATGTCGTGATCTTAATAATGCTGTTATCGGCAGTAAGCCTGCCCAGCGCTTTTTCTCTTTCCAGGTAATCATGGCTAAAAGTGAGACGGTTTATTTTTGACGCTCTTGCAGAATCGAGTTGAGCTATCGCAATCGTATTCTCAATTTTCCTGGCTTCGTTTGATTTTTTTGTTTGGCCTAAATCAAAATATAACCTGTTGAGGTAGGCGGTATCATATTTAAAAGTTGGGCCTTCTCCGGATTTACCTGTTGTTCTGTCATCGCCTCTTACAATGCCTTTTATTTCATCGTGAAGAATTCCTTCCTGCGTATGAATGGTATCAGCAAGGCCCGCTAAATTCCTGTTGAGTGTATCTGTTTGAATTTGCAAATTTTGCCTTTGGATCTTAAAAACATTTTCGATACTATCCACTTTGGCGTGCGCCACCTCAGCCATATTCACATCAATGCTTTCATGAAAGTAAAGTAATATTAAAGGGTGCGCTACCGCTATTCCTACAAAAGCCGAAAACACAAGCCTTGACATAAAAGTAAGCGACGTTACATCATTCAAGACTGAACCTTTTTTACGGAAAGAAGAAATAATAAACCTGTCGAAAATAAAAACGATGGACGCCCACACTAGCCCGGCGAGTACATATAAATACGGACTCAATACAAACGTCGAGATCGCATAGGTCATGGAAAAAAAACCAAGGGTAGCAGGAACCAGCACCAGTGCGCCAAAGCCCGCATGCTTAATGTGTTCCGAACGTGGGCACCTCTCAAGAATGTCTTCATCCGAGCCTGCGCAGCCAATGAGAAAGCGATAAAGTTTTGATTTCAAAACGATTTGATTTTTTTGTGATTAAAATCTTTTATTCATTACTTCCGTTCCCTAAATTTTATTTCAATCTTTTTTGGGATGTAGAAATATGATTATCGTTTCGCTTGAAGTTGAAGAAAATGAAATCAAATGTAGCGAGAAAGAATTGTGATGCCAATAGCATTAACAGAACTTTTGTATTTTTTGTTTGAGGTGGTATTTACGATTCGGTAATGTATTTTTTAAAAATAAAAAGCCTCCACTTTTTGTTTTTGACCGGTCGAAATTTTTTCCAAATTCCTTCTCGTCAGTCATCCACATGACAAATTAAAAATGCATTCTATATTTTCTTTGCGGAAACAATCTGCCATTATATGTTCCCTTTTTAAGGATAAGGTTAATAAACTCGTGTATCGTTTTCATTATGATATTGATAAAAGTGTAGCCGAGACCGTTAGTAATACAAAGATTACCTGTTTTTCGTTCAGGTTTGTTGAAATATTTATCGAAAAGATTACCGATTAATAATAACAGAGAATTCTTTTTACCAGTTTTCAATACCCATTCACTCTATCAATTTATTATCACTATATCTTTTCTATTATGAATGAAAAAGATTTGATTGAAAAAATAAATTCTTCAAAGGATAGTCAACTCAAAATAGTCATCAACTCATGCATTGTTATAAATTTTCAAAACCGGTTCCCGCAGTACAGAAGCTTCATCAGTGCAATGCCAATAAATAATGTGTGCAATGGCTTCCGGTTTTACCCAGCTATCAAAGTTTGCGTCTGGCATGGCTTTGCGATTAGGCGGTGTATCAATTGTACCTGGCACCACTACACTTGTAACCACATTTTTTCCTTTGGCTTCATCATTCATTAATTCTGCCAAACGAAAGACGAGAGATTTCGCCAGGCCATACGCTACCATTCCTTTTCCATTTTTTGCATCAAGGCCAGGCTTTGAGCCAATGATAAAAACTCGCCCCTTGTTCTGTTTCATCATCTGCACAAATACAGGCCTTGCTACATTATAAGCAGTTTCAAAATTCAATTTATATTGTTTGGCAATATCGGCAGTTTTTGTTTCAGCAATTTTTCCCATTGCAAATCCACCAACGGTTAAAACAGCGGCATCAATACTTTCATGTTTTTCTAAAATAGTGTCAACGAATGTTTTAGAATCATCTTCGTTGGTAAGATCCACAACTACCTTTTCGAATTTGTCAGCAGGGAAATCCAGAGGCACCGGATCATTGGGTATCACTGTGCCGATAACGTAATACCCTTCATCTATAAATTTTTTTACAACTGCCTGTCCCATGTTTCCGGAGGCGCCTGTTACGATCGCTGCTTTCATTATTGTTTTTCTTTTAAATTATAATTTTTACCAATCTAATTTCCTGATTATTTTTTAATAAATAGAAGGAAAATCTTTTTCATTGTTTTTTCAGAAAATAAACGGGGTATACAAAAAGCGTTGCCGGTTTTTACAACAACGGAAAAATTACAGGCAACCGGAAACTGCATATATATAGCTGGCCTTATCTACAGCATACTGGCACAGTATTTTATTTAGATATTAATACAAAAATATTTTTATGAAAAAGAAATTCATCATATTCGCAGCGTCACTTTTTATTTTGACCATTGGTTACGGGCAAGTAAGTGATAGCGTTCGCACGAGGAACAATAAACCCGGTACCCCTCAATCTTTAAGAACGCCGAACAATGCGCCCAGAACGCACGTCCATACTATAAACAATAATGTTCCTCCACAGCAAACCATTAATCACGGCGCCACCGAAAGCAATAATCCTGATAATCTTGCAAAGAAAAAAATGGTTGCACCTAATTCCACTTATGGTAAAAAAGTTCCCGTAACGCCCATCACAATAAAGCCCGGGCTTACCACAAAGGATACATCTATAAATAGTAAAGGCGTAATGCAGAACGGGCAAAGCAATGCCAGCAATCCCATTCGTAAATAAAATTCTACAAAGAAGAATTTTACGGAAAGAAGCAAAGAAAAAAAGACGCAAAGCATCAAGCCTTGCGTCTTATATTTTTATCCCTCATTCGCGCTTGGAATAAAATAAATGTCCCGGAATAACTTACTGCACTCCCTGCATACCATTTTGTAATCCTTCCTGCTCGCCCTTCATATTTTTCCTCTTAAATAATGATACGTCAAATTTTCCGAACCTCCAGTTGAAGCTGAGGCGCAATTGCTGTGGATCTCTTCTGCGCTCATTATCCTGGATGGTATAAACGCTTTTTGAAAAATTGGATTCTGAATGTGTGCGATAAACTCTTGTCCTGAAAATATCATTCATGCTCAATGAAAGTGAAGCGGTTTTATCTTTAAGAAAGTCTTTCTTTATCGCAAGGTCAAAACCATAAACCGGATCAGTGTAGCCATTTGC
>JALYYM010000235.1 GCA_030946565.1 Bacteroidota bacterium
TGCTTTCAGGAAAATCGAAAAGTTCTTTCATCCTTTCCTTTGTAAAACGGCTTACGGGCAAAATAATATCGCAAGCATTCATCATTCTACGAACAAATGCAGACAGCGGCTGCCAAACTTCTTTGCCGTGCGCAATTAATATAACCTTAGTTTTCTTTGAAATTAATTTAGCCAAGTAAGCGGGCAATAAAAGTTTTACATGCGTAACCACAATTATATTGCTCCCGAAACTTTTTCTAATACTTCTCAGTGTAAATAGAATTTTATTACCACCAAACCCCCGAAACACTTTTTGGGGAAGGTAAGGCTCACTTGTCACCGATGGCGAATCATACATACTATAAAAAAATGCTTTTTCATCATTATCAGCAGCATACCCGTAAACAGCTTTACCGGCCACCCTTCCTACTTTCTCCACCCCGCCTGCGGCAGAAAAAGTTTTCAACGTAAGAAAAAGGAGAGGCAAAAAGAACTATGAATTAAAAATTAACAATTAAGAGCAGCCTTATGCATTGAGAATACTCACTGCATACTTTTCATAATTCTCTACAAAATCCTTATATGTCAATGCTATACCTTCTTCCATACTTTTAGCAGCCTTCCAACCGAGTGCATTGATTTTGCTTACATCAAGCAACTTACGCATGGTGCCATCTGGGCGGGAAGTATCAAATAGCAATTCGCCTTCATAGCCTGTTATTTTTTGAACGATGGCTGCCAGTTCTGCAATAGAAACATCTGTGCCCGTCCCTACATTTACAATCCCCGGTTCATTATAATTCTCCATAAGGAAGTAACAAGCTGCGGCAGCATCATCTACATGCAGGAACTCACGGCGAGGCGTACCCGTTCCCCATATAGTTACAGATGGCTGGCCGGAAATTTTTGCTTCATGAAACTTACGGATCAAGGCAGGCAACACGTGTGAATTGTAGAGATCGTAATTATCGCCGGTACCGAATAAATTGGTTGGCATCGCACTGATAAAATTCGCTCCATATTGCCTGTGATAAGACTGGCACATTGAAATACCGGCAATTTTAGCGATGGCATAAGGTTCATTTGTTGGCTCGAGAAAACCGGACAACAAGTATTCTTCTTTGATCGGCTGAGCCGCATTTTTGGGATAAATACAACTACTTCCAAGGAACAATAATTTTTTTACCCCGTTCACATAAGCCTGGTGAATCACATTATTCTGAATAGTCAAATTATCATAAATAAAATCCGCCGGGTAAGTGTTGTTGGCCATGATGCCTCCGACTTTTGCGGCAGCAAGAAAAACATAGGCAGGCTTTTCCATTTCAAAAAAATTCTTTACGGCGCCATAATCCCGGAGATCCAACTCGGACGAGCGCCGGGTAATTATGTTGCTGAATCCTTCTGATCTTAACAGGCGAAGTATAGCCCCACCTACCAGGCCGTTGTGCCCGGCAATATACACACACTGGTTTTTATCATTTGAAAAAGTCAAAATGTATTTTTTTAAATAGTTATTCGATAAATGATTCTATTAAAAGACCTCGTTATTAAACCATATTTATGTTCTTCCCCGGGTTTGGTTAACGTTTCTTTCACGTTCCCTTTCCTTTATCCGGATGGACTTTATTACCGGATAGAGGTTGTCCATGGAACTCCTTGCAGAGGGGTGAGGCCACACCCGGCAACGTATGCACAGCTTTCAGGCTCTTCTTATCAAAATGTGCACTGAGCTGAAGATCCATCGAATCAATCTTAACCACTACCCTGTTTCCATATACCGAGAGCACCATGCCCTCATAATCCATCAGTACCCCTTGCGTGATACGTACTTTATCATGAAGGCCGAAGTCCTTTTTCTCTACCTGCACATCGTCGAATTCAAACAAAAATTTGCGGATGGTATCTATCTCTTCATCTCTTATCCGTGCAGGCTTCCCCAGCCAATGAACGAAATTGAGGATGCCGGCAATATTACGGATGTCCCATTTTTTTTTATCTTCCAGCCTCACAAACACATATCCTTTAAATACCGGCTCAATCACTATTTTTTTACGATCGCTCCATTGCCGGGATACTTTATTCAACGGGCAATAATGCTCTATGCCGGCGGCAAGTAACTTTTCGGCAATCTTCTTTTCCCACCTTGGGCGAGTATACACTACATACCAGTTTTTTTCAGGAAGCGCTGTTTTCAATTTATAACTTTTATTTTTTTGTAACCATGCATATAACGATGGCGGGAATTTCACGCAAAGAAACAAAATAGCCAGGTCGCAAAGGGGTAATTCTTATCGGCTTATTTTCTATGTGCCTTTGGGTGAATTTCTAATCTAAAGATTAGGTGCAGGTGGGCACAGCTTCGCTATCTCTCAGTCACACATTTTTTTTAACCAGAGTAAAATAGGGGTATTGCCTGCATTATTTAACGATTATCTTTTGAAAATCTTTTTTATTCCCGAAATAATTCCGGGCTTTTCCTCAAGATAATAGCCGCCGCCATACTCGCCACCATAACCGTAGCCATAGCCGTAGCCATAGCCGTAACCATTTCCATAACCACCAAAGCCATAGCCATATATATGAAAACCGCGAGGCTTAATACCATTAAATATGATACACATATTTTTGAACTTCTTCTGCTGGTTCAGCCCGTCTATCATGGTAAGAAATACACGCGGAGTAACAGCATGCCTTACCACAAAAACATTAATATCAGCATGAGCCTGCAGCAACTG
>JALYYM010000281.1 GCA_030946565.1 Bacteroidota bacterium
AACCAAAAGTAACCGATAAGGCTGCCAGCATGGGCAACCCTATATAAACTGCTGGTAATTTATATTGATATACAACAGAAAAAATAAGAGGTACCAGCAACACAAATCCTACTCCATAAAATAAGGGGATACCAACGATGAACCCGGTTACTACCAGTGCCCATTGAATGTATTTTTCTCCAAAGGCTTTCATCATCACCGAAGCAATCTTTTGCGCAGCGCCGCTATCCGCCACCAGCTTGCCAAGCATAGCTCCCAATGCAATTATAATAACCAATGAGCCTAAGGTATCTCCTATTCCTTTTTGCACCGACGCAATGATCTTATTAAAAGGGATTCCTAATAAAAGGCCTGCAACAATGGAAATAATTAAAAAAGCCAGGAAAGGATTCACCTTGCCCCAGGTTATCAGAAGAACCAGCCCGGCAATGGATAAAAAAATAATTAGAAATTCCATCAGTTTTTATTAAATGTATTTATTAACTATCAATTATACAGAACACATTTCATTTTGACCTGAAGTGCAGGCAGCTATAAAAAATTTGAAAACAAAAAGATTGCTGAACTTTTTAATACAAGGCATTCGTCTAATATTATTCAAAAGTAAAATTTAGTTGGAATAAGAAATTTCTTTTGAAGTTATACAGGAAATTCTTTTGATAAGGCGCTTTGGCCGGGCTGAAAATAATCAGATAACTATTTTTTTTGTTCGCTGTTTTAACGTGCTGATAGCGTCCTCGTCATTCATAAAAGCGCCATTGATGTTAACCATGTTTCCGGCCAACTTATCGTAGCGGCCGCTAAGCAAATAGGTAAAGATATGCAGGTAATTGAGGTTATCGAAAACGATAGATCTGTTTATTGCAAACTTTTCTTTCAGTTTCAAAAATTCCAAAGGCATTTCAGTGTAATGCATGCCGGGACGCAGATGATGGATAACATGATAACCATCATTCCAGCACATTTTATTATAGGAGGTATTGATACAATTAACAGAATTGGTGTAGGCATTATCGGGATCATTCGCATCAACAAATGCGTGCTGCGTCCAGTTGCCCAGCATACTAACCAGCCTGCAAAAAAATAATGGAATGATGAAAATAAGAAGAGTGACTTTTAAATTTACAAAACACATGGAAATGCAAAAAACGTAAAATAAAAATTCTCCCATCGTAAAACGGATGTACAACTTTTTCCTTTTTCGATTGTACAGGTATAAAAAAGTATTCCGGACGCCGAGCGTTAGAAAATTAAAAAAATACAATAAAAAACTTTTTAAACTATCCCTTTGATAGCCCATAGTGGAGCTGGTATCATCGGGCATGTTGTTCTCAATGTGATGCATTCCCATGTGATGGCTGAAATACCCTTCAGGGCTGTGCCCGAAAAAAGGGCAGACGACCCACGTGATATAAGTGTGTATCCAATGATATTTCTTTTTAAATAATTTACGATGGCAAATACAATGAAACATCAAACCAAATCTTCCTTTATAATAGAATTGAGAAATATAGAAATAGGGAATAGCGGCCACCCACCAAATCCAGTTTTTCCAAAATGGCATGTACAGCAAAATGCCGGTGATGATCACAACAACGTGTATCCGTGTAAGTAAGTATATGAAGGGAAGGTCTCTTTTATCATTGATTATTCTTAGCCAAAGCCTGTCATAAAGGGTAAACTTTTTTTTTGGAATATAAAGAGGATCAGTAAGAACAGAAAGGCATTTCATGCGGTTGAAATAGAGGTTGATCTAATCAAAATTTCTATTTCAAGTTATGCAAATTTTGGGTCACCGATTCATATATTAAATTCGATTATAAGTAAACTCCACATCGTTTAACATGCCCGTTAGTGTATAAAAAAATATTCTTTTTAACCCGGTTGAAATAAAAATATAAGGTATAAAAATTTAATGGTATATCTCTTTTTGTAAAACCAAAAAAGCCACCATATTTGTTTCAATCGAAAGCAGCTTGCTGTAAGATTTAAAAATCCACGGGATACATAAAGCTGTATGTTCCTGAGCCGGTTTCTATTACAACATTTTTGCCCGATTGCTTTGCATTTGCAAAAACATCTTTTACATTTTTTCCGCTTTCTCTTATTTTATCAATTTGCGCAAACGGCAGTGTAATTGTTGCCGTGGTATTTGCAGGAATTATAACATCCAGCATAAAATTTCCATCTTTAATTTTCCATCCTGATGAAATAGTTCCATAGCCACTTTCGTAAGTCGCTTTGGCATACGTAAACCGTTTGTCGGGCTGCGGTTGAATCAGAATTTTTTTATAACCGGGCGAACCAATTTCTATGCCCGCCACCACGCGATACATCCAGTCGCCGATTGCGCCGTACGCATAATGATTGAACGAATTCATGCCTGCATCCTGGAACGTGCTATCTGTTTTTTCGCCATCCCATCTTTCCCAAATTGTGGTAGCGCCCATCTTTACCGGGTACAGCCACGAAGGAAAAGTTTGTTGCAATAAGAGATCGTATGCTACGGATGTTTGCCCGTTATCTGATAGAACATGGCATA
>JALYYM010000292.1 GCA_030946565.1 Bacteroidota bacterium
GACTATGCTAAAATCAATGACGGGTTTTGGAAGAGCAGAGCAGACTGTAAATGACAAAACATTTTTGGTTGAAATCAAATCACTTAATGGCAAACAGCTTGAAATAAATTTAAAAATTCCTCCACTTTTGAAAGCCTATGAATTTGATATACGCAGTTTGTTGCAGGAAAATCTTATAAGAGGAAGCGTGGAATGTTTCATACTTATAAAACAGAACGGATCATCAAAACCCGTTGTTATAAATACGGATTTGATAAAGGCATATTATCATCAAATAAGCGAGTTAGCCGACGAACTGAATATTGATACCAACTCAGTGCTCAGTGCATTGCTAAGGTTGCCCGAAGTAGTATCACCGAGTAATGAAATACTAAATGAAAATGATTGGAAAGAACTTAAGGCTGTGCTGGAAACGGCGATGAAAGAATTGAACAATCATAGAATGGAGGAAGGCAAATCGCTTGAGAAAGAATTGCGCCTCCGCATAAAAAATATTAATGACCAGGAAGAGGAAATACTAAAGCTGGAGCCGAAAAGAAAAGAACGGATGAAGGCAGAGTTAATTCAATTGCTGGAAGAAAATGTAGGTAAAGAAAATTATGATCCTAACAGGCTTGAGCAGGAACTTATTTATTACATTGAAAAAATTGATATAAGGGAAGAGCAGGTTCGTTTAAAAAACCATTGTGAATATTTTAAAGATATTCTCGATGAGAAAGAAGAATCAAAGGGCAAGAAGCTTGCCTTCATTATGCAGGAAGTAGGGCGCGAAATAAACACTACAGGCTCCAAAGCCTACGATGCTAATATTCAAAAATGCGTAGTTGCAATGAAAGATGATCTTGAAAAAGCGAAAGAACAAATCTTTAATGTTTTATAGTTTTCGGTTTATGATTGATAAAAAGAAAACAAATTAATTTCGCATAAAAACTGATTTGAAAAAAGCTATCCTGATATTGCTTCTTGCTTCGCAACTGCCTTCTTGTATAAAAATTGATCAATACGAAAAAATAGTTCAAATACCTGCACAGAACTGGTTTTATAATAATACGCCTGCCTTTACATTTAGTATTTCAGACACATCCTCGCAGTATAATATTTACGTGGTGCTGCGGCATACTGATGAATATAATTATAATAATATTTGGCTTCGCCTTGGCACTAAATTTCCGGGAGATACGGTGCAATATCAGAATATAAACCTTAAGCTTGCAAACGATGCGAAAGGCTGGGAAGGCGCGGGCATGGATGATATATTTGAGGTAAGAAAAAATATTAGCCGCGGCCCCATCTCATTTAAAAGACCGGGAGATTATACATTCACTGCTGCGCAAATAATGCGTGAAAACCCTCTGCAACACATCATGAACGTTGGGATTCGCGTGGAAAAAGTTAAGCTTTACTAAGGAGCAAATTATAATATTAAAATAAAAAAATACACGCTTCAGTTTTTCATACTCAATTGAAATCGCATGGCTTACTTAGAGTCGCTTACAAATAAATTAAAAATAAAGCGGCTCCGTACTATTTACATTTTATATTGGTTTCTTCTTACTTATATAGTAGCCGCTTTAATTTTTTGGTATATAGCGCTCAACAAACAAAACGATGAGCTAACATTTTACAGGCTCGAAATGATAAACGAACACGATCCTGCCGCTATGAAAAATATGCGCAAAATAGCGGAGGCAAAAAACAGGAAAACATTTCAATATATTGGCGAGGGCGCTACTTTTTTTTTGTTGATTGTTACCGGTGCAGTGTTTGTATTCCGGGCCATCAACAGGCAACTCCGGCAATCGCAGCAGCAACAAAATCTTATGATGGCGATTACACACGAACTAAAAACGCCAATCGCAGTAACCAAGCTCAATTTAGAAACTTTACAAAAGCGAAAACTCAATACAGAGCAACAGCAAAAACTTATCGAAGTAACCATCCAGGAAGCTAACCGGCTGAATGCTTTATGCAACAACATTCTCCTTACAAGCCAGATAGAAGCCGGTGATTATAAAATCGTAAAAGAGGAAATTGATTTTTCGAAACTCGCCGGTGAATGTGTGCAAAATTTCATTACAAGGTTTGGGGGCAGGAAAATTGAAATGGATCTAAGTGGGCCTGCCTTTATAGAAGGAGACACTTTATTATTGCAGCTTGCTTTGAATAATCTTTTAGATAATGCAATAAAGTATTCAGGTAAAGAGGAAATCGTTTTGCTAAAAGCCCTTACAAAAAATAGGCGCGTAACGGTACAGATAATTGATGAAGGGCCAGGTATACACAAAAAAGATAAAGAAAAAATTTTTGAAAAATATTACCGTGGTGATAACAACCAAACGAAAGGAACAGGGCTTGGCCTATACCTGACGAAAAAAATAATCAAGGAACATAATGGAAGTATTCATTTTAT
>JALYYM010000310.1 GCA_030946565.1 Bacteroidota bacterium
CACAATCTTCTAAAATTTGTGAAATATCTAATATACTTGCTACTAAAGAAGATATTGCATTATTAAGACTAGATTTATTAAAATTTCATGTTGAGGTTGAAAAAAGATTCAATAACATATTTATGTGGACTGTAGGCACAGGCATCGGTGTTGTTGGCTTGATTTTTTCGGTTATTAAATTATTCATCGTAAAATAAAACAGAAACAAATTTTTAAACTAAAATCAATTAATGGCATTTCCACCCCGGCAGCCAAGAGGCGCATTTAACCCCCGTTTTAGAAAAGAACAACAGCAGGAACATCGCACTAACAACATGATAAGAGTACCCAACGTAAGATTAGTTGGAGAAAATGTAGAGGTTGGTGTATATCCCATTATGGAAGCACAAAGAATGGCGAATGACCAGGGACTTGACCTGGTTGAAATTTCTCCACAGGCAGATCCTCCTGTTTGTAAAATAATAGACTACAATAAATTCCTTTACGAGAAGAAGAAGAAGGAAAAAGAAATGAAGGCAAAAAGCAAAGTTTCCGAAGTAAAGGAAATACGCTTTACGCCTAATACCGATGATCATGATTTTGATTTCAAATCGAAACATGCAGAAAACTTTTTAAAAGATGGCAACAAAGTGAAAGCTTATGTGCAGTTCAAAGGACGGGCGATCATGTTCAAAGAGAGAGGAGAACTGCTCTTGTTGAAGTTCGCTGAACGCCTTGTAGAGGCAGGTACACTTGAGAGTATGCCAAAGCTGGAAGGGAAGCGTATGTTCGCCATATTTGCGCCCAAAAGTCAAAAGAAGAAATAGTATATTCTTTAAATCACAAATCATAATACCTGATGGCAATTAATCTTGTAGAAGCTGTGCAGCAAAAACTTAATGCAGGTGAGCTGCAAAAAATTGATCCCAATACAAATGCAGCTGTCCATAAAGACGAAGCTGATTATGGGAATAGAATATACCAGGTTGCCATCCCTGCCGTGCTTACAGGCCTTTATAAGTTTACCCGCATTGATGAAAATAACCAGGCGTTTATAAATAATAACAATGAAAATTTATCTTCCTTTTTTGGGGAAAATACAAATGATGTAATTAATAAAATCTCTGAGGTTACGGCATCTAATGTAACTGATACGAAAGCAAAAATGCAGCAGATAGCTGAGGCAAGCCTAAATGTTCTTCGTGTAAACCTCCCGGAAAATTTTAAGGATGTAGATGTAAAAAACTTTTTAACTGCGCAACGCCACAACATTTTACTTTACCTGGATCCGGCTTTAAACCTGGGAAGTTATATTAGTGATGATACAATTGATGACTCAACCAATAAAATGGAAGGGCCTGTAACTAATATCATGCACACTATCGGGCAAATCTTTTCGGGCTCGGGAAATGACCAAAAAGAAGAAATATAGAAAACCCCAATCGCCTTCGGCCAGCCATCAATTCGCAACTATGTGGTTTAATCCTAAAACTCATTGCTTTGTGTTTCGCTCTTACAGGAGGTAACCTTTACTTACGAAAGCGTAAACACCGCACTTATACTTACCGGTTGCGGGTGTTTATATATTATTTGTTACAGTAATCAGAATAATTTTTGTGTTTCTTCGTTTATAGTTATTATACCTTAACTAATCGTATTATTACTATAGGTAGAAAATTAGTAAATATCCGCAGTATTTACCATTTAAAAACCAGACTTTTGTAAGGGATCATATTAAAATTTGCTTTTACCCATGACACAGGACGATGAAAATATTATCAATGTAGTGATTGCTGACGATCATGTACTTTACCGTGCCGGCGTTAAAACCGCTCTTTCTTCTAAAAAAGATATTAAGGTAATTGCCGAAGCAGACAATGGCTCTCATTTATTAAATCTTTTAAAAGGAATCCGGCCGGAGGTAATTCTGCTGGATATCCAGATGCCCATTATGGACGGGATTGCGACGCTTCCTGAAATAAAAAAGTT
Organism: Bacteroidota bacterium; assembly: GCA_030946565.1. The sequence continues at coordinate 1,969 of JALYYM010000310.1, forward strand.
ATATCCTTCTATTAAGATCATCATGCTCACAATGATGGATGACCAAAGTATGATTACCAAGCTGATGGAATTAGGGGCTAACAGCTACCTTACAAAAACCTCTGATTCTGAAATAATTTACGAAGCTATTAAGACTTGTCATGAACAGGAATTCTACTTTAACTCATTAACAAACAAAGCCCTGCTTAATAATCTTCGCCAAAGAGTACCCCAGGCTTCAATAAAACTGCAGCAGGATGATGCTACATTGAGTGATAAAGAAATTACGGTGCTTAAGCTTATGTGTGAAGAAAAGAGCACCCGCGAAATTGCTGAAGTAGTTGAGCTAAGCCCGAGGACAATCGAAGCGATCAGGGATAAACTGAAAACAAAGACAGGCGCTAAAAGTACTGCCGGCTTAATTATGTTCGCGGTGAAAAATAAACTGCTCGACCAGGAGATCTAGAAATTATAAAACCACGCTCTTCAATAAGCTTTTGCTTTAGCTTTTTACTTCTATCATACATTACTTTTGCTTAACTACATTTTATGGTTGAGCATTTTTTTATTTACAACGATAAGGTTTATATCAATAATTCGCCCGTTGTTTCCGCTGCTAATAGGGGACTTCGATATGGCGATGGACTATTCGAAACTATGAAGTGCGTTAATGGCAAAATCATCAATGCTAATTTCCATTTCGAACGTTTATTTGCCGGCCTTTCTCTTTTGCAATTTGATGTACCAAAGCAATTCACCAAAGATTTTATTCTTAAAAAAATCGGGGAGCTTTGTAATAAAAATAAGCATAACGAACACGTAAGAATCCGCCTCATGATTTTTCGTGGCAATGGTGGCATATTTGATCCGGAAAATCATTTACCAAATTATATAATTGAATCATGGGAACTTCCGGGTACAACCCTTTTAAATGAAAACGGGCAAACGATCGATATTTTCCCCGATGCAAGAAAAAGCTGTGATAGCTTTTCAAATATTAAATCAAATAATTACTTACCATATACAATGGCTGCACTGTATGCAAAAAAAAATAAGCTGAATGATTGCATGCTGCTTAATTCGTTTGAAAGAATTTGCGATTCGGTAATCGCAAATATTTTCATTATAAAAGAAAACGATATTTATACGCCACCACTCTCAGAAGGCTGTGTGGCCGGTACTATGCGCCGATGGATGCTGAAAAAATTTACTTTAGAAAATTACCAGGTCAGCGAAAAAATTCTAACAGTGGATGATCTATTAAATGCCGATGAAGTCTTTCTTACTAATGCGATATATTACATAAAATGGGTTAAAAGTTTCAGGGATAAAAATTATAGCAACATTTCTGTAAGGGAAATTTTCAACAAATTGCTTCAAACTATTGATGAATAAAATTGTTTAAATAGCAAATTGTGGAAACGATAACTTATGGAAAAAATAAACATCTTCTGGTTTCGCCGCGACCTTCGCTTAAACGATAACGCCGGTTTATATCATGCGCTGAAAAGCGGCCTGCCTGTATTACCCATCTTTATTTTCGACACTAATATTCTTGATAAGCTTGAAGAAAAAAAAGATAAACGCGTAGAATTTATAAGACATATTTTGGTGGATATACAAAAACAATTGGAAGAGTTTAAGTGTGCTTTGTACATCCATTACGGCACGCCGGAAGAAGCATTCAAAAAACTAATAAGCGAATATCTAATAAGCACTGTGTATACTAATCATGATTATGAACCTTACGCACTCGAAAGAGATGAGGAAACAAATAAGCTGATGCACAAAAATGATATTGCCTTCAAAACCTTTAAAGACCAGGTAATTTTTGAAAAAGATGAGGTGCTCAAAGATGATGGCAAGCCTTACACTGTTTATACACCTTACAGTAAAAAATGGAAAGAAACACTTACGGGCTTTTATTTAAAATCTTATCCATGCAAAAAATATTTTAAACATTTTCTTGCGCATACTCCTTTCAGCATACCATCCCTTGCATCAATGGGATTTAAAGAAAAAGATCAAGATATTCCCTCCAAAAATCCTTCAGAAACGACCATAAAGAATTATAATAAAACCCGTAATTTTCCTGCGCTTGAATACGGAACGTCAAGGCTTGGCATTCATTTAAGATTCGGGACGGTAAGCATAAGGGAGGAAGTTTCAAAGGCTAAAGAATTAAACCATACTTTTTTAAATGAACTTATCTGGCGGGAATTTTACATGTCAATACTTTGGCATTTTCCGCATGTAGGCCACCACAAGGCATTTAAGCCTGCATACGATAATATTGAATGGCGCAATAATGAAGATGAATTTAATAAATGGTGTAAAGGTGAAACCGGCTATCCAATTGTGGATGCAGGTATGCGACAACTAAACGAGACCGGATACATGCACAATCGGGTTCGCATGATTACAGGAAGTTTTCTTTGTAAAGATTTATTGATAGACTGGCGTTGGGGCGAAGCTTATTTTGCTCAAAAATTATTGGATTACGATCTTGCTGCTAACAATGGCGGATGGCAATGGGTAGCAGGAAGTGGCTGCGATGCCGCTCCATACTTCAGGATATTTAATCCTGAACTACAAACAAAAAAGTTTGATAAAGATTTAAAATATATTAAAAAGTGGGTGCCTGAGTTCCAGGAATTTACCTATCCAAAACCAATAGTAGATCATAAAGAAGCAAGGGAACGTTGCCTTGAAGTGTATAAAAAAGCTTTGAATTCGGAATAATATTTATCCCTTCGCAAACATTTCTTTTCCTGTTACAACATTTTCTTTTTGTGATTTATTTGTTTTGATGAAAACAT
>JALYYM010000307.1 GCA_030946565.1 Bacteroidota bacterium
AAATAATCTTTGCAGATATTTTTCCGGCAAATGATGTTCTTAAGATGATTGCTGAAATATTTGAAAGCTGAATATCGGATCGTGTGGTTACTTTTCTTTGGCTAAACCCCATAACTAGCCACATAGGCAAAAGAATAAGCCCAAGCCATAATAAAAATTTGTCATGTTCTTTGAAATATCTCAAAATACAAGTCACAGCATATATTAACCCGCAAACCAAAGAGAAAAGTTGCCAGGTCCTCGTTCTTTTAAATTTGTCAGTAAACTTTAGAGTATCGTTCTCTAGTTCAAGCGATCCATCCTGAAGTGTAAAATATTTAACTCCCATAAAAATTACTGTTTTGTTTCATCCCGGAAAATAGTAGATACTTTCTTTGAAGATCACTTTCTAAGTCTGCGGTATTTTTTTAATAACGGCTTTGCTTCATTTTTGAAGTTCTTTGTAATTCTAACTATTACTTTCACGAAGTAAGTCTTTTAGAGTTTGTAATTCTTTACCTGTGTTTCTGGCTTCTTTAACTTCGGTAAATGCACTCTTGATTCCTACTAAAACTTCCAGCTTTTTTTTAAGCATGCTATATTCTTCGGTTAGTTTTTTTGATGTCCTTATTGAAACAAGAACAGAAGTTTTTTACTCGTTTTCATCAATCATATATCTGAAAGCGCTTGCCATAAAATTATTTTTTCAAAAGTACAATTTTACATTTAACTCTTCCAATATTGACACCATGCCGGAGTTCTTGACCCTTCGCTTCGCGTTGGGCCGGCTGCACGAAGATGCCATTTCCGAATGGACTCCTTGGAGAAATACTTTAGTCCGTAAACCAAATCTTTTTACTCGTTAACATCATGTCTTTCCCTCAATAACATTCTCTGTTTTTTTTCTTAGTATACTCTTTCTATAGTTTATAGGAAAAGGAATATGTTGGCGTGACGCCAACGTCAGCAGAGGGTTGCCTTGGCTGCCTGGTAGATGCGTCGCAGTTGCGCAACCGGGGTTCACCAAAAATAAAAAGCAAAAAAGTTATCCATGAAAAAGCTACATAACCTTATTAGTAATTTTTATAGTTCTAAAAACAACTTTGTTTTTGGGTAAGGAATACTATGCATAGCCAACAGCAAAGTATAAGTCAACAGGAGCAAGCGCAGCTATGCATTTATAGAGCCATCATCTCAAAAAGGATACAAAACAACTTACGAGTGTAGCAGTGTCTTTGCTGGCGGTGTCGCTGAACATCGTATTGCAAAAAGCCCCGGTCTCTAGTAGATCAGGGCTTTTTTATTTTCTTCTCCATAGGAGTTCCTTGGACAATCAGTTTTAAATTGGGGGGCTTTCTTCAATACGCATAATGTTATGCGTTTGTGCTTTTGAGTAATCAATCTTTCCTGCACTCAATGTCCTTGCCAATCTGATGTATTATAAGCTTTACAACTTTACCATTGTCATCTTTTATAAAATCTGCTGGGATATTGAAGTCATTAAAATAAAGTTTTGTTGCAGTTAGTAAAGTCAATTTTTCTGGTGCGGATTGTTCCGAATTTTCCGTAGCAACCAATCGTCCATCTCTTAGAGCCAGGAACATTTTATTCCTGCCGCCAAATGTATAACTACCGGTATATCTAACTAATTCAGTGCTGTCATTTGTAAAATTTTCAGACTGCGCAATCCAATTGCTGTAAGGGATTTTATAAACGATTGCGGAAAGCCATAAACTAACGGAAGAAAGATTAGAACTGTAATTACCTGTGTTACTCAGCAAGATGATGCTTATATCATCATCAGGAAAATAAGCAAAGTCCGAGGTATATCCCAACAAACCTCCATCATGCGTTATATATCGTTTTCCATATATCGTATTTTTTATCCAAAAGCCGTAGCCATAATTTCCTTTGCCGGGTGTAAAAGCTGTATTCCATGATTCATCATTCAACAATTCATGTCTTGAAATGGCTTTTGCAAATTGCAACATGTCATGAGTTGTGCTATACATAGAACCGGCAGAAAAATAAACTGTTGAATCAACAGTATAATTGGTTTTCGAACTGCCTTTATTCAACAGCACATAACCCTGCGTTTTATTGTTACTTTTTAGATTTTTAAAATCAAAGCCTGAATGATTCATTTGCAAAGGTGTAAATATCATTTGCCTAACAACACTTTGGTAAGGCATTCCTGTTACCTTTTCTATAACCATTCCAAGTAAAAAATATCCTGAGTTGCAATATTGAAAATATTTACCCGGCTTAAATGCCAACGGTTTGTTTTTAAAAACGTCAAGTACCCTGTCTTTACTTACAGGATAACAAACAATGGCTGTGTCATTATCATCAATGTCATTTGTGTAATTATAAATCCCGGAAGTATGATTAAGCAAATTTTGAATTGAAATTTTATCACCTTGCGGATAGCCGGGAAGAAATTTATTTACCTTATCCTGAAGAGCTAACTTTCCCTGCTCTGCCAGCTTAAGAATAATAACTGCGGTAAAAGATTTTGTAACCGAGCCGATTTGATAGATTGAGCTGCTGTCATTCATAAAGTTGAATGAAACGTCTTTGTAACCATACCCTTTATTAAGTAACAGGTTTCCCTTTTGGGCGATTATTGCCGTTCCATTGAATTTACCGGCAGTATGAGCCGAAGAAAGAAATCTATCGATTCTTTGTATTATCGACTCACTGTCAGTTTTTTGGGCAAATAAGTTTATGCCACAAAATAATGTTATAGAAAGCAGGATTAATTTGGTCATTGTAGTTTTTGTATTCTACGTTTTAGTTCTGAAAATGTTACAAGGTTAATCCGCATGACGCACAATTGTGTATTACACTAATATACGCTACGTCATTTACAAAACAATTTTTGTTCTTTATTGATTCTAAAGCAATTGGAGAGAAAAACGCGGTTAGCAGCGAGTAGCGCAAATACAGCTATATCAAATTTGCATTTACCTACCTGTCTTAGCGTTAAGTCCATGAAATAAGTACCCGGGTTTACTCAGCAATAAAAATGGAATCACCAGCCATCTTATATCAAAGCTTATAAAGATTTAGAGATTGGCTTTACATTAATTCGAAGCTTAATTACGCATCGGGGTTTCGCGGAAAAAATATTATAGTTTGGAGAATATGCTGCGAAAATCCCGCTGGGAAGGGAATTGTATAAGCCCATTGTGTCATTAGGCTGCAAGTACATGTTTTAAATAATTAATTGGTTTTGATTTTGGTGAATAATATATTATTGCGCTATAAGTGCCGCGGGGATAAATTGGGTATTTTTTTCAAACATCAGAATTTTATATTTGCCCTTTCAGAAAAAACAAAGACAATATGTTTTCTATTTTATATTATAATCAGTTAGATAGTAAAAGTGTAGAGAAGAATTTTGATAAAGTTTTAGAGCAATTGCGCAAAGGTGATTTTAAGAGCGCCGATGTGCGTAAAATGACTAACACCGGGTATTACAGGGCAAGACTGAATATAAAAGACAGGCTGTTGTTTTCATTTGCCTCGTACAGTGAAAAAAAATATTTAGTGCTGCTGGAAGTAATCGTTAATCATGAATATTCCAAATCACGGTTTTTAAGAGGCGCTCTGTTGCCGGAAGAAAATGAGATGCTTGCTATCGCATCTGCGAATGATGTGAAAACGGACGATATAAAAAGATTGAACTATGTAAACGAATCGGCTCAAAGCATTCACCTGCTTAATAAATTTATTTCGTTTGATGAAACACAGCAGGCGATTTTCGAGGTGCATCCACCCTTAATAATCATTGGCTCTGCAGGCAGCGGCAAAACAGTATTGATGCTGGAAAAGCTAAAGCAACTCACGGGAAACGTTGCCTACATTTCCCTAAGTAATCATCTCGTGGAAAATGCACGTAAAATGTATTATGCTAATGGCTATGGCAACGAAAGCAGCGAAGTTGACTTTCTCTCCTTTCAGCATTACCTTGATACCTGGCAGATACCGGAAGGCAAAGAAATTAATTTCAGAATTTTTGAGCAGTGGTTCGGTCGTCATGCGCAGCATATTAAATTGAATGAGCCTTATCGTTTGTATGAAGAATTTAAAGGTGTGCTTACCGGCTCGCCGCTCCATACTGCTTATTTAAGCAAAGAAGAATATTTATCGCTCGGTATAAAACAATCCATTTTTCCTGCCGCCGAGAGAGAATTAGTTTATAACCTTTTTCTAAAATACCTGCAATGGCTGAAAGAAAATAATTACTACGATACTAACCTGCTTGCTTTCGAATATTTACAATTGGTAAAGCCGCGTTATGATTATGTAATGATAGATGAAGTGCAGGATATAACAGGCATTCAGCTAAAATGTATCATGCAGTCGCTCACTAATGCCGCTCATTTTATACTCACCGGAGATAGCAACCAGATAGTACATCCAAACTTTTTTTCATGGTCAAAAATAAAAACCTATTTCTACCAGCATGGCACAGATAATAAAGAGCTAAGAATACTGCAAACAAATTATCGCAATTCCCCGCAGGTAGTACACCTGAGTAATCTGCTGCTTAAAATAAAAAATGCACGCTTTGGCTCTATTGATAAAGAAAGTAATTATTTAATCAATACCATTTCTGCGCACGAGGGCGAAGTGCAGTTGCTGGCTGATGAAGAAAAAGTAAAAACTGAATTAAACCGCAGCACACAAAACTCCACACATTATGCGGTGATTGTAACCGATAATCATTTGAAAGCAGAAGCCCGCCGTTTTTTTAAAACTCCGCTTCTTTTCTCTGTGCAGGAAGCCAAAGGACTGGAATATGAAAATGTAATACTGCTGAATTTTATTTCAACTAATCCTGAAGAGTTCAGAGAAATTATAAATGGCGTAAATGTTTCCGATTTGCAGGGCGATACATTACACTACGCCCGCTCTGCCGATAAAAGCGATAAGGACGCAGAGATCTATAAGTTTTATATCAACTCATTTTATGTAGCCATCACAAGGTCTGTTAAGAATATTTATTTATTTGAGAAACATGTTAATCATCCTGCGCTTGAGCTCCTGGCATTAAAGGAAACAAAAAAGCCACTGCAGGTAGCAGAGCAAAAATCAGATAAGCAGGAGTGGCTGGAAGAAGCGCGCCGCCTGGAAGAACAAGGCAAGCATGAACAAGCAGAGCAGATAAGAGCAAAATATTTGGGCTATGAATACATTAGCGCCGAACAACTGGAGCAAATAAAATCATTGGCGCTTGACCCTGCAAAGAAAGAGGCTGAAGTGAAAAAAGAGAGAAAGCAACTTTTTCAGTATGCGCTCACGCATGATAAAATTTCGTGGATAGATCAATTGGCAAAGCTTCAGTTTCAGCGAGCCATCCAATACATGAAAGAGCGGCGGCAGTATGGAAAAGAATATGCAAAAAATTGCCGGCTGGGTAATAAAAACGAAGTGAAAAGAACGGTTGAAAAATATAGCGTTGATTTTGCGGCTCCCGATACAGGTGTCACAGGCCTTATGCTTGCTTTGCACCACGGGCAAGATAGTGTTGCAGATATGCTGTTGCAGTTAAAGGCTGATATAAGTATACCTTCCGCCGCCGGGCTGCTTGCTATTGATTATCTTTTGCAGGGATTTTATAAAAACGTTATTTACCGCCATACTTATGTTGCAGGAAAAAATACGCTGCTCAAATACTGGTATGTAATAAAGCCCGCTTCTGTTACAGTGCAGGCACAGCGTAAAAGACTGGATATCGGTTCCCATTCCATGACTTTTTTCCTTTTGGTTTGTATGAGATGTATTCAACAGGATATGCCGCTGAAAGTAAAAATTCAGTATAAGGAGGAAGATAAACCCGACTACATAGCAGGCGTATTTAGCATGGACGATGTAATGCGCTTTATAGAATGTATGCCTGATGAAATTTTGCCCGCCTACCGCAAGCAAAGGCAATATGTAAATTCTGTCTTATCGCTGCATGAAGTGGAAAGAGAAAGCCCTTATAATAAAAAACTTTTTGCAAGAGTAGAGAGAGGCAAATATATAATCAATCCCGAGCTTTCTTTTGCAATGAACGATTCGTTATAGCAGGTATGATAACATGCCTTGTGGAATCAGTTGCGATCTCTTATTTAGAACTCTTTACCTATCGCAAAAATACTTGTGTGAGTTTTTAAAAATCATCATCAGATCGGTACCTGGAAAAATGGTTTCGGTTTGATTTAATTCGGTGCATAATTGGGTGACGGCTTCATTGTATCTTGATGCCGGCAAACCGGCTAATTTTATCGTAAGCGTTTTTTGATCTTTAGATGGTATCATATCTGCCGGTGTATTAAAGAGTTGTTTTATAAACATCCGTTTTTCATTTTTTTCTTTGTAAAAAAAGGTGCTGTGTGTCATCAGGTTAAAGTAATCGCACTTTAAAATACATGTGTGTCAAAATTATTATAGACGAAAATAAAATTGTCAAGCCCACATTTGACAAATTAAATTTTGTGTCAAAAGCATACGATTTAGATATTTTATAAACTAAAGCAAAGAGAATACTAGTCATAATTAATGGCAGAGTGAATTTTCCAATTCCAATTGCACTACTAATTCTCGCTTCGTCATTTGGATTTCGAAAGCTGATTATTGTTGCCAACAGCCGCATATAAAAGCAAGTAAAAATAAAGGGATAAAGTAATACCCGCTTTCGTTGTATCATTAATACGAAAATCAAAA
>JALYYM010000321.1 GCA_030946565.1 Bacteroidota bacterium
TCAATGAATTTTATAATAAATGGATTGGAAGTTATCATGAAGGCCCACTGCTGATTATAAATGCTGATACCAACAAATTTTCCGAGAATGAAGAAGACCTTGGCATCATCATCAACCAGATAGACGCGGAGTTGTTTGGCTTATTCTGATGCTGATTTTTCACCCTTTGTAGCATCCATATATTTCTTCGCTAATCCACCGCAGATTATTTTTTAATCCTTTAGCCCCTTCAATTCAATTCTGATATTCGTGGTGCAGGGCTTTTTAAATTCAGCTTCCACAGACTTCGTATTATTAATAGTCTTGTAAAAATCATCTAAGAATTTTGTAACGAATTTTACATATTTAGCACTGAGTAAGGGGCAGTTTTTATATACGTTATAGAAGTTGTCTTTCAGTTTATTGAACAGCTCAAAAGTTTCTGCAAAACTCAATTGATCATTATTGCAATAGCCACGATAAACCCGCTCAAGTATAGATGATATTTCTAACTCTGGCGCAGCGCCCGCATACGGCGCATTCACGATTCCCGCGTGGTCAAAATCATAAGGCACGGCATAGGGAAATTCTTTTGGATTCAGCGAGAGCAATTTAATATTTTGCAGGTAAGGTACTGACCAGTCTGTGTTCCCGATCATATATTGAAAGACTGCCATTTTAGTAAATGCTGGTATGTTAGTTTGTTCCATTTTTATCATCTTCTTATCTATCAGTTCAGCCTTATCTCTTTGAGCCATTTGTTTTTCATCTTCTAACAGAATGCAATAGTAAGTTTCCGTCTTTCGCTGTTGTAACGAGTCTTCAAACTCTACCTGTACAAGCCGTGCCCTAAAACTTTTTTCGGTAATAAGATTATAAAGTTTATACACCAGCCACTCTTTTACTACATACTCATCGCCCTGGCAAGGCACCACAAGTTTTAGTTTATGCTGATCTCTAAAAATTGAGTTTTTAGCACTTTCATTTGGAGGAAAATTCAACATGATCGGAGGCCACTTGCAATTCTCTTTCAAACGGCGAAAATTACCTCTTGCCTTTGCCTTTATAGAAATAGAAACAATGTTACTGTCTTTGCCCTCGTATTGAAGAAGCAAGGGATGGTACACCATATTGTTTTTTCTATCGGTAAATAATTCATTCAGTCTGCCGGCAAGCTTTATATGCATCATACTATCACTACCAAAAAGCCCGGTTTCGGAATAATTGACTGTTTGCTTCGGGCCGGAATGCTTAACAGGCTGATTTTGAGCAAATATTTTATAAGAAAAAAATAAAAAGAAATTGATGAAAATGGCGAGTTTATAAACATTGCGATGCATATCTTTTAGGGTTTGTACTACAAAGTTATTCGTAATTAACACACAAAGAAATATTGCCATAGATAGTGCATTCTCTTTTTGAAAATGAGATAATAAAAAATAGTAAATCGATGGATTATTTCCTCTTCAAAATTCGTTTGCGGTGTTTTGCTCCCCAATTCACTAATTCTTCAATTACTTTTTCTAAAGTTTCTCCATACGAAGTAAGCTCATACTCAACGGTGACGGGCTTCGTATTTAATACTGTCCTTTCTACCAACTCATTTATTTCAAGATCTTTTAATTCTTTCGAAAGCATCTTCCCTGTAATTTTGCCTATATCACGTTGAAGCTCTTTAAAACGTTTTTTATTTTCATTCAAGGAACATAAGATCGCGATTTTCCATTTGCCATTGAGTATATCCATAGCATCGCACAAGGCTAACATATCTTTTGATTGCAATTTCTTTTTGGCTTCCATGTGAATTAGTTTGATGGTTTCAAAAAGTAAACCACTTTATAAAAGTAAATCGGTTACAAAAGTATACTATTGTTCGTAACTTTGCAGAAGCTATCTATTTTAAAATTTATAAAGTAAAAATATGAGCACGATAAAACAAATTGAAAAAATATTTCACCGGCCTGCCAGCCCCGGTATGGTGGGGGATGGTTTTAGGGTTTATAATTATTTTCCGAACGGCTATGCAATACGTGGAAGGTTAAGCCCCTTCCTTATGCTTGACTTTAATCCTGCGTTTGACTTTGGAAAATCTGATAAGCCAAGAGGTGTTGACGTACATCCACACAAAGGATTTGAGACGGTTACCATCGCCTACAAAGGCAGCGTTGAGCATTACGATAGCAGTGGCAATAGCGGTGTTATCAACCCGGGTGATGTACAATGGATGACTGCCGGTTCGGGCATTCTTCACAAAGAATTTCATGAAAGAGAGTTTTCTAAAAAGGGCGGCTCTTTTGAAATGATACAACTCTGGGTTAACCTGCAAAAAAAAGATAAACTCGCTTCTCCAAAATACCAGGCGCTTGTTGGCGCAGATATGAATAAAGTAGCTCTCCCCAATGATGGTGGAATTGTGAATGTAATTGCTGGCAGCCTCAATGGTGTCAAAGGTTCAGCTTCTACATTTACCGAGATAAATATGTTGGATATCCGCTTAAATAAAGATGGCGAAATGACTACGGATATTCCGGCTTCGCACAATACAGCTATTTTAGTTGTTGAAGGAAGTATTGAAGTAAATGGACAAAATGCCGGCTTGCACGATTTTGGTTTATTTAAAAATGAAGGAGAATCCGTTACACTCAAAGCAAAAGAAAAAAGTGTGTTGCTATTGCTAAGTGGCGTGCCCATTGATGAACCAGTTGCACAATACGGGCCATTTGTAATGAATACCCAACAGGAGTTGCAGGAAACATTCAGGGAATATGAAGCAGGTAAATTTGGAGTATTAAATTAAACTAATCAGCATGGGAAAAGAATATAGGCCTATTCATAATGAAAAGCTTTTACGCTTTGAAATTCATGAGGGCGATAGTGTAGCTTTCCTGGTATATAAATATCATAAAAAAGATATTGCTTTTATGCATACCGAAGTACCGGAGAACATGGAAGGCCGTGGAGTGGCATCGGCGCTTACGAAGTATGCTTTTGAGTTTGCAAAATCAAAGAATAAATTAGTGATGATATATTGCCCTTTTGTTGGAGCATATTTAAAAC
>JALYYM010000347.1 GCA_030946565.1 Bacteroidota bacterium
GGCTCCTCTCCATAGGAGTCCTTCGGACGCAAGGACGGGCTTTCCGATCAATAACGGATTGAGCTTATTCTACCTAATTCTAAAAATTAAAATTTGATTACAGATTATCCGGCAGAATGTAATACTGAATGTGCTACCGACAATAAATGTAGCTCATTAAATGAAGTAACATTAGGAGATAAACATTTGCAAATAAAATAATTGTTACGAGAATTTCCTGGAGGGTTAAATTAAATCTTTGAGATCACAACCATTTCTTCCATAGTAGGAGTGGGACTGCCGCCGGCTTTCTCAAGCGTGATGGCAAAGGCATCGGCCTTACCAAATGACTTCATTTTTTGTATGTGGTAGGTTCCTTTTTCTGTTGAGATCATTCCGCCGCTTACAGGTTTGCCGTCCACGATCGCCCATAGCTGGTATTGTTTTCCCGCCGGTACTGCAGGTAGATAAGAAGGATCAATATATACATCACCGGTGTTTCTCATCCAAAATATTTTAGCCAGCGCTTCAGGTGCATGAGGCGTTCCGTTTAATACCACGGGCTTTGAGTTCTTGTCTGTCATTACATCAATGTCCCTGTTCATTGCTGTGTTCGCGGCATCTTGCCGGGCAATTTTTTGTTGGGCAGCCGTAAGATCATCATTGGCCGACTGGTATTTTTGATAGTAAGAATAATTAAGAATAAGACTTCCAATCAACAAGATCAACATAGCCGCAGCCGCGATTTTCATAAAGGAAGGAATGCGGTAAGTAGCAATTTCTGGAACGTCATTTTCATTTTTGGAAAAAGTAAGTTTATTGTCTGAATCGTCTGCTGAGATTTGAGAAAGTATTTTATCTTTTACAGAAGCTGATGGCTCAACTGCATGGGCCTGCGCATACGATTCAATAGACATCTGTATATCTACCAACTCCTGTTTTACTTCAGGATATTGGTTTATCCAACCTTGTACCTGGGCTGTTTCTTCAGAAGAAGTGAGGCCCAAAGCGTAAAGCTCAAGTAAACCAGATGATATGATGTCGTTTATATTCAATTTTAATTTCGTAATATTTTTCTTAATTCAATAATAGCTGTTCTCATTCTTGTTTTTACAGTGCCTAACGGAATATCCAAATGTTTAGATATTTCATCCTGGGTAAATCCCCCAAAATAAGCAAGATCAATGATTTGTTTCTGGTCGTTTTTGAGAAGGGTTAAATGCTTCCTGATGCCAATTGCATCAAAGCTTGCAGCGTTATTGGTGTTGTCGCTGATGTTATCTACGGCATTCTCAGAAGACTGGATTTTTGATTGCTTTTTATAACCCTTGCTTCGTATAGTGTCAATCGTTAGGTTGCGTGTTATATTCAACATCCATGTAAAAAGACGTCCTTTAGTATTATCGTAATTGGAAAAATTTTTCCAGATTTTTACAAAGGCTTCCTGCAAAACATCTTCTGCAAGCTCCCTGTTTTCAAGCATTTTAAAAATAATACCAAAGAGCGCAGCGGAGTAATTATCGTACAGGTATTCGAACGCAGATTTGTCCTTGCTCTGCAAAAGATAGATTAGCTCTTCCTCGTTATGTTTCTTTATTTCAGACAAACGCAAACTTAAATTATAACCAAAAAATTTATGTAAATCTCAGGCACTAAAGATAGGTTTTTACAATTAAAATCAGCTTTTCATAACAAATAAAAATTCTTCATACATTGGTGTAACCTAAGAGTTTTACTAAAATTATTTTAATCGAGTTGAAAAGAGATTTTTGATTTATTTTTCAAAGTAGCAGGTAGTGCCACCCACCCAATCTTTTTCCATATTATATCTTACACCAATCATTTTTCCTTTGCTTAAACGGGCAAGGTTATTTACGGCCACGGGCCTTGCCACTCCTTTTTCCCAAAAGTAAAATATTCTTATTTCCGCTTTTGCTGGCACGTCTGGCGTCTTTATAATGTTAGCATACTTCACTTTTTTTTGCAATATCCAATTTTCAGGATCTTTCACCGCATCAATATCTTCTTTGGTAACATCAATTATTACACCCTGCCCCGCAAAAGAAAACAGAGGCTTTAATACATAATTTTCCAGGTCTGCCGGCATCTGTTTTACCTCGTTTAAAAAAAATGTTTCAGGTACATAAGGGTGATGTATAAAAGGGATGGTGTACTTGCTGATTTTATAAAACCAATTTGGATGAGGTGCCCATTCTACATCGAATGGCTGGGTAATATCAACAACATCGCCGAGCTTATCTTTTATTTGAGAAAGTTCATCAAAGATGATGCGGTTATAAATTCTTTTTATTTCTATTCTTTCGCCGTCTTTACGGTAAAATAATTTGTTGCCGTCCTGCTCAAGTTCAGTCAGGCAAACGATTGGTACGCCAATGTAATCCTGTGTGCAATAAAAATCAATTCTTGTTTTTTGCTCGTGCGGTTTTATTTCTAACAGTATTACATTTTCAACTTCATGCTCACCAATAATTATTTTTTTTAAAAGCTGTATGTAAGTGTCCGCATTGTAACCGCTGAGGTAGTTGTCAAAATTTTCTGGAATGTCAAAATGTTTTTCTGTTACCTGTGGGTGTAAAACCTGGAAAGCAAACAAACTTGGAAAGCCCTGCATCTCTATCAATTGCGGCTCGAGATCACCTTCTGCATTTTCGCAAATGCCAAAATCGAACGCTATAAAATCTGTGTGATTATTTTCATTGGGCACACTTTCATTGGGCGGAATGGCGTTTTTGGTAATCTCTTTAAAGTCTGGCCGCACAATAAAATCAACAATAGCCTCACAGGCATCAATCACTTTAGCTGTAAAATCTTTTGGAATGAAGATGGGCGTTTCGGCAACACGAAATACAATATCTCCCGGATGCTTACTGTTTAGGTCTTTTAAGAAATCTTCATATTTCTGTTGTGTAAAATTCTCATTGAATTGTTTTCTTAATGCAGCTATCATTGTTTTATTTTTTTCTCAAAAAGAAAGATAAGAAAATAAAAAATACCGCAACTAACCAAACATGTTTCTCGTAAATCGGGGCTGTCAAGTGAGGAGTGAAATTAGAATTGTTACGCAGCCAGCATGCTGCCAGCACGGCCTTGCAAGGCAATATTTAAAAAATTTGGAAGTATGTGAGAGTGAGTCCACATGATTTTATCGGGATCATTTAAATGCTCAATCATTGATTCCCATTTTTGCTGGCCATGGTTTTCTATCACCGATTTTTTCTTTGCTTCAGTTTGCAGGTACATGCTCATACCTATAGGGTCGGCCTCCGGGTGAAATTGTGTACCGATAAAATATTCACTAAACCGTATCCCCATGATCGCTCTTTCATAATCTAAATGCGGACGGTCTTTTTCTATACACAATATTGTAGCATTTTTATAAAGAATATTCATCCTGGGCTCAATCACCTGGAAGTCGCGGCTATCTACTGCATAGAACGGATCATTCATGCCATTAAATACGGGTTCATCTATACCTTCCAAAAGATGAATAGGGAAAACGCCAAATGAAGTAGACTTCCTGGCGCATACATTTGCAAGCTTCCAATGCCTGCAGGCTAATTGAAAAGAATGGCAAATGAAGAAGACGTATTTCTTTTGAATATTTGTTTCGTCCGCATTCCATTTTTCCATCTCTCCGAGCCAGTTGAAATAATATTTTTCCCACTCCGACCCTTCACTTTCTATTGGGCTGCCAGGGCCGCCGGAGCTTATATAAGCATCATAACTTGTATCAGGAACTTCATTTTTTAAACGAACATCAAATTCGTCAAGCACTATATTGAGTTGCTGCGTTTCTCCAAATTGTTTTATGATGTCACGCAAACACCTCATTCCCTGGTTTTCAAAACCCTCATACAGATCTAATATCGCTATTCTGAATGTTGTTTTTTCATTTAGATTCATCGCGCAAAGATAATTATTTGCAAAATGAAATATTTGTATTAGAAAATTTACTACGGCAAATTAAAATGTATTGAAATCTTTACGGATAATGCGTATGATGGCGTTAATCAAATACATCATAATCTTGTTAGCTTACAAATGAATATCCGGAGACCGCGTGGATTTTTTTTATTTTTACTTCGATAGATTTGAAGTTTTAAAAGAATAGATAGTTTATCAGGGAGGAATTGGTTTGAATATTTTTATTGATTTTTTAATTTATGAGTAAAACTATAAAAGAAGAATATAGCCATAGTGATGCCGGTTTATCCGGTCAATATAAGACCTGGTTTCTTGATTATGCGAGTTATGTAATTCTTGAGCGTGCTGTACCTGCGGTGGAAGATGGCCTTAAACCTGTGCAGCGCCGCATTCTTCATGCAATGAAGGAAATGGATGATGGGCGCTTTAATAAAGTAGCCAATATTATCGGGCAAAGTATGCAATACCATCCGCATGGGGATGCAAGCATTGGTGATGCTTTGGTAAACCTTGGACAGAAAAACCTGCTCATTGAAACGCAGGGAAATTGGGGCGATGTACGTACGGGTGACGAAGCAGCGGCACCGCGTTATATCGAGGCCCGTCCGAGTAAGTTCGCTCTTGAAGTTGCCTTTAATAATAAAACCACTAACTGGCAACTAAGTTATGACGGCAGAAAAAATGAACCGGTTACACTGCCAATGAAATTTCCACTGTTGCTTGCGCAAGGCGCAGAGGGAATAGCAGTTGGATTAGCAACGAAAATTTTGCCCCATAATTTTTGTGAGTTAATAGAAGCGACTATAAAATATTATAAGAATAAAAAGTTTGAGCTCTACCCTGATTTTATAACAGGCGGCTCCATAGATATAAGCAACTACAACGATGGAATTCGCGGCGGAAAAGTAAGAGTGCGTGCAAAAATTGAAGAGCTGGATAAAAAAACATTACTCATAAAAGATGTGCCCTATGGCTCGACAACTACTCAATTAATTGACAGCATAATAAAAGCCAATGACAATGGTAAAATCAAAATAAAAAAAGTAACAGATAATACTGCTGCAGAGGTGGAGATAAGTGTTGAGCTTGCGCCGGGTATTTCCCCGGATATAACCATTGATGCGTTATATGCTTTTACAGATTGTGAGATTTCCATCTCACCTAATGCGTGTGTGATCAATGGCCAAAAGCCTGAGTTCCCCGGTGTTACTGAGCTGCTGAAAATTTCGGCTGACCATACCCGTGAGTTGCTTAAGAAGGAGCTGGAAATAAAGCTGAAAGAACTAAAAGAAAAACTCCACTATACTTCTCTTGAAAAAATATTTTTTGAAGAAAAAATTTATAAAGAACTGGAGAAGAAGCATGAGACATGGGAAAAGGTAATACTCGCTATTGATAAAGCTTTTTTGCCATTCATTAAACAATTAAAAAGAGAAGTAACACGGGAAGATATTTTAAAACTAACAGAGAAGCCTGTACGCAGAATTTATAAGCTTGATATTGATGACCTAAACGAACAAATACGTAACCTGCAGGCGGAAATAAAACAGGTAAACGATTATTTAAGTAATCTTACTGAATATGCAATTGCTTATTACACGGAGTTATTAAAAAAATATGGCAAAGGCAGGGAAAGAAAAACTGAAATCAAATTATTTGATATTATCCAGGCTAAAAACGTAGCTAT
>JALYYM010000349.1 GCA_030946565.1 Bacteroidota bacterium
TGTGCGGAAGGTTGGGAAGGCTTAGAAGATCAGCTTGTAGATCTTTCTCAGCGGCAGCAAGTTTGTCATTTATTGGCTGCAGGCCTGATTTGAATTTTGCGACTTCAGATTTTTTTTCTTCTGCAAGTTTTTTATCGCCTTTCGCCATTAGCTGCCCAATCTCACGTGATGCTGCATTTATTTTTGCCAGCGTTTCATTGTATTCAAACTGCAAGGATTTTCTTTCGGCATCAAGGCTAAGTATCCGGTCAATTATAGAAACATCCGTAAAATTTTTTACTGCTAATCTTTCAATCACTTCTTCGCGATTGTTTTTTATAAAATTTACCTGCAACATAATTGTTAACTATAAGATTTTATTAAGCCTGCAAATATAACATTGTAAGAAGAACTCAGAGGTGGATTGGGGAAGGTTTGTTGTTGTGAAAGAAGCCGGGTTTCGATTTTCTGCAAACCTCAACTGGTCTTTGGCTTTTATAGCCCACATACCGCCATTTCATCTCTTCGAGGGATTTTAAAGACCAACTATAATTTTATAGCAAAAAAAAATAGCTATGTATTTATAGCTAAATGAAGAGAATTGCATTGCCAATTAGATAGAGAAAGCATGGATAAGACGCAATAAAATCTCAGCTATAAATTGCTAATACTTGGTTGTTAGAGTCACGAATAGCACCGTGAAATTTTTGATTTATTTTTGCGCAATGCAGCAAGCTAAAGATGATTTGCAAACACGGTGGTGGAAACTGGAAGAAAAATTCATGAAGCGTTTTGAGAAAAAACCAGATGTGGAAGCCATTCTTTTTTTAATCGGGATCCAGGAAATCGGGACTTTCAAAAAGAAATTTTCAAAAGAACAAAAACAGGATTTAATGCATGTAGCCGTATGCTCACTTCTTACACAAAGCGGCTATTACAAGCTCGAAGGCACTGATGAAGAAGGCTGGCCTCATTTTGCGCAGCTAAAAGCATTACCTGATTATAATATGATAGAGCAGGAAAATTTTCTCAAGGATCATATATTGCTTTACTTTGAAAATATTGGGGAACCCTTCAAAGATGTTTAGAACCTTATGAGAAAATTGTTTTATCTATTCGTGCTCATTACTATTGTTTCGTGTTCTGCTTCAAGGCCAACTCAGCAAAAGATCAAAAAACCTGTACAGGTGAAACTTACCACAGATTCAGGGGTAATTGTTTTGAGACTGTACGATAAAACTCCTTTACACAAAAACAATTTTATAAAACTTGTAAAAGAAAAATTTTACGATGGGCTTTTATTTCACCGGGTAATAAATAATTTCATGATACAGGGAGGAGACCCTGATAGCAAAAATGCCAAACCAGGTATCCAATTAGGTGAAGGCACCTTAAAATATACAGTTCCCGCTGAGTTCGACACTTCTTTATTTCATAAACGAGGCGCACTTGCAGCAGCAAGAGAAGGAGATGAAAATAATCCGAAAAAGGCCAGCAGTTCTACGCAATTCTACATTGTTGATGGCCAGACTTATACCGACAGCCAGTTCGATATGATTGAAAAAAAATACCACGTAAACATTCCACCAAACCACCGGGAGTTTTATAAAACGATAGGAGGCGATCCTTTTCTTGATATGAACTACACGGTGTTTGGTGAAGTGGTAAGTGGCATGGATGTGGTCGAAAAAATAGCTAATGCACCGAAAGATGATAATAACAGGCCACTGCATAATATAAAAATGAAAATGGAGTTATTGAGATGAGGATTTTAATGAATAATAGAATATAAATTTGCAGGGTAACTTTTAAAAAGCTAATAAAAATTATATGAATATTCCGGAAAATCTGAAGTACACCAAAGACCATGAATGGATTTCTATTGAAGGTGATGTAGCAACCATTGGTATTACTGATTTTGCCCAACACGAGCTGGGTGATATTGTCTACATTGAAATAGAAACTAAAGGCAAAGCGCTTGAGGCAGAAACCGTGTTCGGAACTATTGAAGCAGTGAAAACGGTGAGTGACCTGTTCTTGCCTGTTAGTGGTACCATCACAGAAGTAAATTCCTTACTAGACACTGAACCGGAAAAAGTAAACACAGATCCTTATGGTGATGGTTGGTTGATAAAAATGAAAGTAGATAGCGCTGAAGATGTGAATAAGTTGATGGATTCTGATGTTTATCAAAAAGAAATTGCGTAAAGGTATTTCGAGATGAAAAAAATTCCTTTTAAAAAATTCTTGCCAGGCATCGCCTGGTTTTTTATTGTGCTGGTACTGACGTGTATGCCTGGAAGCGATATTCCCAAAATTGGCTGGCTCGAGAACCTTAATTTTGATAAATGGGTACACGCCGGCATGTTCGGCGGGCTTACTTTTTTATTCAGCTTCCCTTTTTTTAAGTCTGATTTTTCTAACATCCAGCGGTTACATTATTTTATTCGCATCGCCCTTGCAGCAAGCATTTGGGGACTAACTATTGAATTTATTCAAAAGTATTTTGTAGTAAGCCGCGATTTCGATCTTCTTGATTGGGCAGCGGATAGTATCGGTGTGCTAATCGCATTTTGGTTTTGCCGTTATTGGAACAATAAATATTCTAAAAAAACACGGGCTTAAAATAGTTATCTTAATTTTTGCCTGCCCTTTTGCACCCTAAATTTTAAAATTATACATTTGCCGTATGGAAAACGTTGAGAACATGGAATACAATACTACCCGTAATCATCTCGAAATAAGAGAATACGGCCGCCACATACAAAAAATGGTTGAGTATGTCTTAACCCTTGAAGACAGGGAGAAGAGACAAAAGAATGCGTATGCCTTAATAGAATTGATGGGATTTTTGAATCCACACTTAAAAAATGTTGAAGATTTTCGCCACAAATTATGGGACCATCTTTTTTTAATAAGTGACTTTAAGCTGGATGTTGACAGCCCATATCCAATACCAACAAGGGAATCGCTGAAAGCAAAGCCTGATCCGCTTACCTATCCGAAGCGTTATCCCAAATACAACCATCTTGGTAAAAATATAGAGATTGTAATAGATAAAGCCTTGCAGGAAGAAGATGGCGAGAAGCGGCAGGGGTTTGCCAATGCCATCGCTTATTACATGAAGCTTACGTACAGTAACTGGCATAAAGAACTTGTGCATGATGATAATATTCAAACTGAGCTGGCTTCTATTACAAAGGGGGAACTGGAATTCAATAACAGGCCTTTTGTAAAACACAGGGTAGAAAATGTTCGGGAAGAATTTAGCGGCGGGAAGTATCGTAAAAATTTTGGCGCAAGAAACAATAGAAACAATAATAACAATAATAATAACCGGAACAATAACCGAAATAAGTATTCAAAAAAAAGATATTAAACAACAATTTTATAAATTTAATTTAGCCCGGCCTTTTATATATAGCCGGGTTTTTTTTATTTTAATTAATTAGAAATTTTCTGACAATGGGATCATTCGTAGTTAATGGTGGAAAAAAACTTCATGGAGAGATAATGCCACAGGGAGCTAAGAATGAGGCCCTGCAGGTGATTTCAGCTGTATTGCTAACCAGCCAAAGAGTAACGATTCACAACATTCCTGATATAACCGATGTCAATCTTCAGATAGAACTGCTACAGGATCTGGGTGTAAGTGTAGAACGGACTGACAGGCAAACTTGTATTTTCAGGGCAGATAATGTAAATGTA
>JALYYM010000352.1 GCA_030946565.1 Bacteroidota bacterium
GCGTTGGTGCATCTGCTGTATAATGCGTCCTTCTTTTTGCGCTTCTTTGCTGACTGTGTCTCCGTTTTGGATTTGGCATAACCTTAAATTAAAATATAAATTAATTGTTGTTTTTCTTAAATTTTTCTAACCCTTTTTGTAAAGGATGATTATTTTCTACCACCCCTGCTTCCATTTTTTTAAGCATGGCTAAAATATCTTTATTGCATTGCGGGCCGCCCATCTCTTGTTCGCTACACATGCGTTGCATTGGGATGCTCAGCGAGACAAATTCATAAATCCAGTCTGCAAGATGCAAATGGCTTTCAGTACGGGAGATATAAAATATATCCGGATCTTCTTCATTCGCATTCATCTCATCAGGATTCTCCACTTGCTTTACAACCATGTTGAATTCATCCCAAAGATCCATTGGTAGTGTATTACCGCAGCGGTCACATATTACATTCACACTCCCGCCTACCTCAAACTTCAACATCATGAAAGATGTATTCTTTTCTAGCGAAAGCTTTATGCTGGCTTCACAGTTTGTGAAATCTGCCTGGGTATAATTTGCAAAGAACTTTTCATCAACCCGGTAATTAAATTCATGAATACCAGGCTTTAAACCCACAAATGCTATCTCGTGCTCACGCCTGTTTCCCATTACTTGAATTTAAAGGGGGGCAAAGGTAAGGAAAAACAGTTTATTTTTTAAATAAAGAAGGCTTAAAAGTTGTTTACTCACGAAAAGATTCACTTTAGCAGCTTATGTTTGCCGTATTTTGCGAGCAAAAGCTTTTAGAACGCAGCAAAGATATTTCGAACATGCGAAACACCGGTTATTTCAAAAGAACAAAATTGTTTTGGTTAATGTCGGTTGTGTTGATTTTGGTTATTAAATTATTGGCGCTGAATTCATACTACGTTGAAAAATTTTATTCCGGTTATTTTTATCCCCTTGTATCAATCATTCTTCGCTTCCTTTTTGGATGGCTTCCATTTAGTATAGGAGACATTTTTTATTTTGTATTAGGATGTTGGCTTTTATATTTAGTAATAAAAAATCTATCGCTATTATTCAGAAAAAAACTAACAGGCGCCATTGTTCTGCAAAAAATGATGAAGGCTATCGTGGCACTGGTAATAGTTTATATAAGCTTTAATATTCTTTGGGGATTAAATTATGACAGGATAGGAGTAGCCGGCCAGCTAAAATTACCTGAAGCGGGTTATGATACTGCTGACGTAATCTTATTGCAGGAAATTTTATTAAAAAAGGCAAATGAAAATAAGGAAGCGCTTATCCGGAACAAAAATATTTACCCCTCAAAAAATGAACTTTTTAAAAGGGCTAAATCTTGTTATGATAAAGCCTCAAAAATTTACCCATTCATCCAATATAAAAGCCCTTCAATAAAATCATCCTTCTATGGTTCCCTGGGGAATTACCTTGGATTTACAGGGTATTATAATCCATTTAGTGGCGAGGCACAGGTGAACGCAACTGTCCCAAAATTTTTGCTTCCTTACATCACTACTCACGAGATGGGCCACCAGCTTGGCTATGCAAAGGAAGATGAGGCAAATTTTGTAGGATACCTTGCGGCAGTAAATTCCGGAGATACTTTGTTCCGGTATTCGGCTTACCTGGATTTATTCGTGTATGCAAACAGGGAAGTATATTATTTTGATTCCGCTTTAGCCAAAATTGAATTAACAAAATTAGATACGGCGATAAAAGAAGATTTAATAGAATGGAGAAAATTTAATATTGCCCATACAAGCTTTATTGAACCTGCAATAACATGGCTGTATGGAAATTATTTAAAAGCAAATCAGCAACCCAAAGGTATGCGAAGCTATAATGAAGTAATAAGAATGCTGATCGCCTATTATAAAAAATATGGGAAGATCTAAATAATATTAATCATTATGCCATTGGTCACTGCGTCATTGACTTAATGACTATTGATCTGTTGACTTAATGGCTATCTACATATTTGGCTTGCTTACTATCTTCCCTGCCTTACCGGAATGCGCTTTCTGCCTTCGCGGTGCTGTGGTGATGCTGAGCCACCGCCATCTGCTTCATTCATTCTTACCTGGCGCCCGTTATAGTTTTGCCCATCCATGCTCTTTATCATTTTTGAGGCGGCAGATTTATCTATTTCAACCCATGAATTCATTTCCCGCAAATCTATTCTTCCGAGCACTTCCTTTTTTAGATTGCTTTCATCTAAAATAAATTGCAAAAAGCTGGCTTTGTAAAAACCATCTTTCGTTCCAAGGTTGATAAATAATCTTGTAAATCCATTGTCTCTTTTATAAGACGGCCTTTCCCTATCTCTTCCTGAACTTTGCTGCCTGCTGCCATCAAAATCACTGCGCTTTTCACGGAAGTTCTGTCGTGCATTTAAGTCATCCGCGTTTTCATAATATTTTAGAAAATGGTCAAACTCAAGCGCAGCAACTCTTTTTAATACATCTTCCTTGCTTATGCCTGCAAATTTTTCCTGCAGGTCAGGCATGTAAGTTTCGTAATCTCCATGCGAAGTGTCAGCTTGTATAAGCTTATCCATAAAATGGAAAAACTGTTTGCGGCAAACTTCGCTCCCGGTCGGTATATCCAACCTGTGAAACTGTGCATTGGTCATTTTTTCCAACTGCTTTATTTTGTATAACTCCCTCCCATGACAAATGGAAATACAAATACCACTTTTGCCTGCCCGCGCCGTACGGCCACTACGATGCGTATAAACTTCAATATCATCAGGCAGTTCAAAATTTATTACATGCGTTATGCCATCCACATCAATTCCTCTTGCAGCAACATCTGTTGCAATTAATATCTGGATACTCTTCTGGCGAAAACGTTGCATTACCTTGTCACGTTGCTGCTGCGTAAGATCACCATGTAATGCTTCAATGTCATAACCTTCTTTCAATAAGCGTTCAGTAATTTCCGTTGCATCTGCTTTAGTACGCGTAAAAATGATTCCATACATGCCGGGATTAAAATCCACCAATCTTCTCAAGGTCTCGTATCTCGATTGTGCCGGCGTAATGAAATACTGGTGATCAATATTTACATTGGCTGTATTTTTTTTGCCCACAGTTATTTCCTGCGGGTTGTTCATAAAATTTTTAGAAATAGCCTTCACTGCTGCAGGCATGGTAGCGCTAAAGAGCCAAATGCTTTCGCGGTTTATGGTATTTTTCAGTAAAAAATCTATGTCATCTCTAAAGCCCATGTTCAGCATTTCATCTGCTTCGTCTAATACCACATACTTTACTTTTTGCAGGTCTATTGCTTTTCTTTCAATCATGTCAATAAGCCTTCCGGGGGTAGCCACCACTACATGAACTCCCTTTTTTAAAGCACGTATTTGCATCACGATCGAAGCGCCGCCATATACAGGTTCGGCAATTATATTTTTAGAGTATTTCTTCAGGTCCTGCAAATCATTACATATTTGTAAGCACAACTCACGGGTAGGACAAACGATAAGCGCCTGCGGATATTTATTTTCTGGCTCAACAAGCTGCAGCAATGGCAAACCGAATGCCGCTGTTTTACCTGTGCCTGTTTGAGCAAGGCCAACAAAATCGGTAGTTCCCGAAAGCAATATAGGAATAGCTTTCATTTGTATAGGCGTGGGAGTATCGAAGCCAAGATCACCAACCGCTTTCACTAAATTTTCATTAAGGCCCAGGCCTTCAAATTCGTTCATCTATTTATTTTTTTTGATGCGCAAAGGTAAACCATTAGGGCTAAAGTTATTGTTAACACAAGTTTACAGTAATGTATTGATGAAGGATTGCATTTTATTTTTTTAAAGATTTAATTTTTCAAAAAATAAAAAGGCCATGTTGGTAATAAGACAATCGCCAACCCGTTTATATCTTTGGCAATTAAACTTTCAAAGAAAGCTTTCGTCACAGAACCTGTTAAATTCAACTGATTGCTATGCACAGAGCTTTATATTGTTTTTTATTTAGTCTTATTTTATTTTTTAAAACCTATGGGCAGTTGACTCCATCTGATAAAAAGATTATGGATTCGCTTTTACAAAATGATGAATTAATGAAAATGATTAGCCACCTGGGTGAAGACCAAAGTTATTTCAGGATCAACATCGGAATTGGCAACCGGCTATTTACTGAAAAAAATAAGGCGGTGGAAAATTTACAAACGAATGGTCAGCTTGTGTTTACTCCGTCTGTTGGGTATTTTCACAAGAGCGGGCTGAGCCTTTCTTTTACCGGATTTTTGTTAAGTGAGAATAATAAAACTGATTTTTATCAATATGCATTATCGCCTTCATATTCGTATTCAAAAGGCAAGTGGGTGGATGTAATTTTATCCTACAGCCATTATTTTAAGAAAACAAATTATAGTTCTTCGGCTTCTCCGTTTGATGATGAATTTTATGGTTCTGGTATTTTAAAAAAATATTGGATAAAGCCTTCTGTCTCTATAGGATATTCATCCGGCAGGTATAATGAGATTGTGAATGTGGATACGATAGTAATGATTGCAAACAGGCCGGCGCAAATAAAGTTTATTGATACAGCGACCACCACCATTTCTTCTTTTTCAGTAGCAGCAGGTATAGAGCATGATTTTAATTTTTTCAACCTTTTATCAAAGAAAGATGGCTTGAGGCTTACTCCTCAATTATCAATTATCACCGGCATAAATGATTATTCAGTAAGTAATAAAAGAAGCGTGCAACTATATAATACCTATGTAAAACGAAAGCTCAAGCACTTAAAACATTTTCAACCTACAACCGCGAAGAGCAATTACGAAGTTCAATCTGTTGGCTTTGATCTTGATTTGAATTATACGATTGGCAAATTTTATTTAGAGCCTGAAGTATACCTTGATTATTTCTTACCGGCAACAAATGATAAGCGCTTTACACAGATTTTTAATTTTAATATCGGTATAACTTTTTGATTATCACATTGGCATATAAATTGAAAATATAACCCTTAAAAAAACTTTATGAAAACGAAACTCATCCCCTTAGCGATTTTATTATTTATTTCATCATCACTTTTTTCTCAAACCTTTAAATTAGGTATTAAAGGAGGTGCTAACCTTGGTAAAATATC
>JALYYM010000363.1 GCA_030946565.1 Bacteroidota bacterium
AAAACCAAAGGAGGCCAGCATTCCACCGGTGAAGATGTACTATTAAAACTGGCAAAAGAAAATCCAATTGTCGAAGACATTTTAAATTTCAGGGAACTGACAAAGTTAAAATCAACCTATGTAGATGCGCTGCCGCTACTTATAAATAGAAGAACGCAGCGGGTGCATACCTGCTATGGGCAAGCGATTGCTGTTACAGGAAGGCTCAGCAGCAATAATCCAAACCTTCAGAATATTCCGATACGAACTGAACGTGGGCGTGAAATACGAAAAGCATTTATTCCACGCGACAGCGATCACTTAATTATTTCTGCGGATTATTCGCAGATTGAATTGCGCATTGTTGCCGGCATTAGCGGCGACCCTGCTATGTGTGAAGCCTTCAAATCCGGGAAAGATATTCACACGGCTACTGCGGCAAAAGTTTTTGGTGTAGCAGAAGAGGATGTAACGAAAGAGATGAGGTACAAAGCGAAGAGTGTAAACTTTGGAATCATCTATGGACAGGGCGCATTCGGCCTTGCCGAAAATTTAAATATATCCAGGACCGAAGCCAAAGAGATCATTGAAAATTATAAAAAGCAATTTGCCAACATTCAAAAATATATGGATGAGACAATGAGTTTTTGCCGTACTAACGGATACGTAGAGACGCTTATGGGCCGAAAGCGATGGCTAAAGGATATTAATTCTAACAACTGGACGGTGCGTGGTTATGCAGAGCGCAATGCTATCAACTCACCCATACAAGGCACGGCGGCTGATATGATAAAGCTAGCCATGATAAAAATTCACGCTGAATTTAAAAAGCAAAATTTCAAATCAAAAATGATTATGCAGGTGCATGATGAATTGGTATTTGATGCGCACAAAAGCGAGGTTGATACTATAAAGCCTATTATTATTGAATGCATGCAAAATGCTTTAATTCTTCCTAACGGCGTACCTGCAGATGCAGAAATAGGCGTGGGAGATAATTGGCTTGAAGCGCATTGATGAGATTAAAATTTTCCTAGTTTGAATTTATATGATGAGATAGTAGAGATTAGGTTTATTGGTACGCACAATGAATATGATAAAATCGATCCTGAGACAATTTAAATAAAAATATGCCAACACAACAATGGTTTCTAATTGATAATGAACTGTCTTATAAAGAAGCAGTAAACCGGTATGAATATTTAAAAGGGGCTAAAAAAGGTCCTCCCGGCCATAAAGAAAAAGTTCTTTTAGCATACCTCATCAATAAGTATGAAAATGATAAATGGTCTATTCCAGAGATGGATCCCGTAGAGATTATTAAAATTAGAATGGAAGAGTTTGGGTACAAACCTGCTGATCTGGCAAAGGAATATGGAGATAAAGGAACAATCAGTAAGGTGCTTAATTACAAGCAACCACTTTCCCTTAAAATGATACGTTTATTTAATAAAATGCTGAGAATCCCAAGGGAGTTGTTGACAAAGGAATATAAGCTATCCTCCTAACATGTTTTATTTTTTGGAAGTATCTATCTAATCAAATTCTTTCCTTTCTTTCTAACCTTGATTTGCAATTCACCCTTCCAAAGAAAGTGAAAGTGAATCTTACTTTTGTAGCCCGAAGTTTATTTAGCCTATTGTTATTCATGCAGAAGGCTTTTCTTCTTTTTAATGGCATGCCTGCAGATGCAGAAATTGGCGTGGGAGAGAATTGGCTGGAAGCGCATTGATCAGGATTAAAGTTTAAATCCAATGCTCACGCCTCCCCACCATTTTACATTAAATCCATTTTGAAAGAGAGGAGATATAAAAGCCCTGTAAGTAGCTCCCTTCTTTTTCTGTGGCTGGTAGCGATAGCCTGCTAAAAGATATTTATAAGTTTCCGTTTCATCACTAAAAAAAGATTTTTCCATGTTAATGCAATATAATTTAGTTCCTCCAATTAATAAAGGAACAATGCCGCCGCCAATTTCTACATAATTATTTTTGCATCCAAAAAGATAATTTAACCCAACCGGTAAGCTAATCTGAGCGCCGGTATTGCAAGATTTTCCTAAAGTTCCAAGTGGTGAGCCGCCAAGCCCTATTCTAAATCCAGGGCCTTTTTCCGTTTTTAAAATGCGGGTATCAAAATTGAAACTAAACAGGCTTCCCGGCCCTAAAGCTTCTATTTGAAATTGGGAAGCATGTAAAGAATATTTTTGTTGGGAAAAACAATGAAGGTTACATTGAATTAAAAAAAGTAAAAATATTGCTTTCATATTAATGTTTTTAAATAAGACATCTTTCACAAGAAAATGCTGCAATAAAATCGATGATAGTTATATCAAAAAAAATTCTTTCTTTTTTAAAAATTCTGGATTTAAAAATCAAACTTCCTGGCGAAGTAGAAGTGATGAATCCGTATAAAGAAGCAGGCACTTACAAAATCTGTAATAAATTTTACAGTAAATATTATAACGATACTTATCCCCGGCATTTGATACTTGGCATCAATCCCGGAAGATTTGGTGGTGGGATTACAGGCATTCCTTTTACCGATCCTTTGCGGCTTTTATCTGTTTGTGATATTGAAAATGATTTTCCAAAAAAACAAGAACTGAGTTCTGTTTTTATGTATGAAATGATAGCGGCTTTCGGTGGCCCTGAAAACTTCTATAATAAATTTTATATTTCTTCCATCAGCCCGCTTGGCTTTACAAAAAATAATAAGAATCTTAACTATTATGATGACAGGGATTTAGAACAAAGCCTGCGGGAATTTGTCATTGAAAGCATCAAGCTTCAATTGAATTTTGGCATTTCAAGCGATGTTGTTTTTTGTCTTGGTGAAGGGAAGAATTTTAAATATCTCTTAAAGCTAAATGATGAAATGAAATTCTTTGAGAAGGTCGTTCCGCTGCCACATCCCAGGTTCATCATGCAATACAAACTCAAAAAGAAAGATGAATATATCGAGCAATATTTGAGTGAATTAAGAAAATTTTGCGGGTAGTTTCATTAATTTGTTCCAGGTTTTTATTATAAAAAATCTTAGCTGGAAGTTTTTTTTGGTATTCGCACCTGATCTAATTTCTTACTTTTGCCAACTAAAAAAATTCAAATGACAGCGGAAAGTTTATTTCCTTCTCAAACGAAAGACAGGAGAGATATAGTGCATAATTTTAACGCAGGCCCTTCTGTTTTGCCCCAGGTTGTTTACGAAGAGGCCGCAAGAGGAGTATTGAATTATAATAATTCAGGGCTCTCCATTCTTGAAATAGGCCATCGTACGCCCGCTTTCGAATCAATAATGGATGAGGCACGTTCATTAGTCAAAGAACTGATGAATCTTGATGAGGATCATGAAGTATTGTTTCTGCATGGAGGCTCATCTACCCAGTTTATGCAAGTACCGATGAACCTTTTGAATGAAAAAGAAACAGCAGCCTATTCTGATACCGGTGTGTGGAGTTCAAAGGCTATTAAAGAAGCGAAATTATTTGGAAATGTAGAAGTGGTTTGTAGTTCCAGGGAGGCCAACTTTAATTTTATCCCTAAAGATTTTGCGGTTCCTAACGATGCAAAATATTTCCACATCACTACCAACAATACTATCTATGGCACGCAGTGGCAAACGATTCCTAAAGTAAGTATGCCAATCGTTGCTGATA
>JALYYM010000406.1 GCA_030946565.1 Bacteroidota bacterium
TTGCACACGCAAGTGTAGTGTGGTGGCAGGTTGTAGCGATTGATGCATCAACGCTGATAGTTTGTTTCATAATGCTGGTAATTCCTTCGCTGCTTATAAGAAAAATACAACCGGTGAGAGCTATTGAGTTTAGGTAAGGCAGCCCATCCCCACATACCGCTTTGATTTTACAAGTCCCTGCTGAAGCCCCTTCCCGAAGGGAAAGGGTGGCAACCTGCTTTCTAATTCGAAAAGCAGATCATTTGCTTTAAAAAAATAGGAACTTATTGTTTAGGCTAAGTCCTCTTCCCAACAGGAGTTTTAGCCTGCTTTTATTTCAAAAAAAGTAAATCATTTCCTTTTAAAAAAGCAACAGATAAGAATAATGACTTGACCTAAGTTCCCCCTTCGGGGGACAGGGGGCTTTTTATATGCGACAAAATAATCCCCGCAGCTACAGCGGCATTTAATGATTCTGCCTCCCCAAACTTTGGTATGGTTATTTGAGCTGTCGAAATTTCTAATAATTTTTCGCTGACGCCTTTTGATTCATTCCCTATCAATATAAAACCTTCCTGTAAATTTTTAAATGTTGAAAGAGGCTTGCCTGAAAGCGCCGCAGCATAAGAATTAATATTTTTATTTGCCGAAATAAACAATGATAATTCCTGGTAAAATATGTTTACGCGGCCAAGACTTCCCATAGTTGACTGTACTACTTTCGGGTTATAGCAATCAACACAATTTTCGCTGCAAATAATATTTTCAATTCCAAACCAATCTGCAATACGAATGATTGTGCCTAAATTTCCCGGATCACTAATGTCATCTAAGAGCAATGTTATTTTATTGCCAGGTGCAGGAACATTAATTAATTCCTTTTTTTGAAAAACAGCAACGACAGCGTTAGGAGCCTTAAGAAGTGAAATTTTTTTTAATGCCTCTTCTTCTATTTCGTAAATATCTGCTGCGGGAATACCTGTTAAGCTTTTTGCCTCTCTAAGCCATTTTGCATTTGCACAAATAAGTTTACAACTGAATATTCCATGCGATAAAAGTTCGCTTACTACTTTCGGCCCCTCGGCTACAAAAGCGCCTAGTTCGTCCCTTAATTTTTTATGGCTTAAACTTTGAATATATTTGGCGACTTTTTTGCTCAACATGTTGTTCTATTATGAATGGACTAGCTTCCCTTAAAAATTGTTCCGGATTTTTTGTTTTAATTATTGCATTGTTATTTTTATCTGGTTGCGCTACTTCTACAAAATACTCAGGCTTCACTTTTGTACGAAAATATCAAAAAAATATCCCGTTTGTTTTTAAGAATAATATCAGGCTTACCGCTGAGGATATAAGTAGTGACGAAAAAGTAATAATCAATTCCAGGCTCAATACTCAGCTTGATGATAGCGCCAGGGTAAAAATAAAAGACGTTGCGTTTGTTCTCCATTATATAACAAAGCCACCGGTATTTGATACGAATGCGATAATACAATCTGCAGACAACATGCGCTCTTCCATGGTGAATATTGGTTATTATACCCCTATAGTAAATTTTTCTTTTGATACGGTATTAAAAAAAAATGGTGCTCAAAAAAGAGTGATTACTAACTATGATGTAATAGCCGGTAAGCGCACAACTGTTGATACATTGGCCTATCTTTTTGACCAGGAGGAGCTGGAAAACCTTGCAATAAGTACCAAAGGAAATACGCCACTGCAAAAGAATAGCCCGGTTACAAAAAGCGCTGTACAGGAAGAATCCAACAGGCTGGTAAATCTTTTTCGCAATAATGGTTACTATAAATTCACAGCAGACGAATTGAGGGTTACAGGCGACACTTCTATTGCCGCCCTTACTACCGTTTCAGAAGATCCGTTTGAGCAATTGCGTTTACTCGCCGAGGCTAATCAGAAAAGAGATAAGCCATCAATCAGGCTGGGTGTACAATTAAATAATTCTCCTGATACAACGAAACTTAATAAATATTACATCAATAATATTTATGTTTTACCAGATTATAAGCCCGGAGATATTTATACAGATTCAACTTTAAAGAAACATGTTTCCAAAAATTATATAACCCTGTATCATGAGAAACTTTTTAAGTTTTATATTCCAAATAATAACCTGGCGCTGAAAAAAGGTGAGGTTTACAGGCAAGACGATTTTTATAAAACAATTAATAATTTTTATAAGTTAGGCGTTTGGGAAAATCCCAATATAGATATTGTTGAAAAAAAAGATACCAATCTCGTAGATCTTGTAGTAAAATTGATCCCTATTAAAAAGTATGCCTTTGAAGGAAATGTTGAGTTGAGCTATTCAGCTAATAATACTACGAGCAACATATCTGGAGCCAGTTCAGGTAACCTGCTTGGCGTAGCGGGAAACATAAGCGTTACTGATAGAAACTTAGCAAAGGAAGCGATACGCATGACGAATTCCGTGAGGGTAGGGGTTGAGTTCAATACCTCCAAACGCAATAGCAGCGGGACGCTTGTCAATTCTAATGAAGTAACTTATTCAAACAACATCCTGTTTCCTAAATTCATTTTTCCTTTTAGCATTTACAACAGGAGTAGTTATTTAACCAGGCAATCTTTTATAAATACAAACTTTTCACTGGTCAACAGGATTGATTTTTTTAACCAGCAAATTGTAAGCTTTGGCTATGGTTTTAATTTTACTAATAATGAAAATCATATCTGGAGCTTTAAGCTGCTGAATTTTGATTATCACAGGCTGTATAACCGGTCAGATAGTTTTAATAAAACCTTACTTAAATATCCGTTTCTTAGGTATTCATTTAATACGGCCCTGGTAATGGGCGCTGGCGTCAGTTATAAGAATGCTCATGTGAATCCTAATAATCCCAAAATTATAAGTACATTAAAAGCCAATTTTGAAGAATCCGGATTGCCCTATGGTCTGTTGAAAATGCGAAATAAAAATTCTCGTGATGGAAATTTTTTTAATCAATATTTAAGAGAATTTATTAAAGGGGATATTGAATATACCTATACGATAAACCACCCGAAATCGGCCATTGCATTTCGCGCTTTTGCGGGAGTAGGTATTCCCATTTCAAGAAACGACACAACGCTTCCTTTCTTTAAACAGTATTTTGGAGGAGGGCCTAATAGTATGCGTGGCTGGCCTGTCCGCGGAATCGGCGTTGGCGGCCAGGCATTAGCGCCTTATATCAATAACGCATTGTTCAACGATCGTACAGGTGATATTCAGTTGGAAGGGAACACAGAGTATCGCTTTAATGTGGCGCCACTTTTTTCAAACGCGATACTTTTTAAAATGGCGCTTTTCGCTGACGTTGGCAATATTTGGAATTATAAAAATACCAAGCCTGATGGAAGTATCGATACCACGCAATTCAAATTTCAAAACTTATACAAGCAATTGGGTGTGTCTTCCGGTGTGGGCTTTCGCTTTGATTTCAGTTATTTTCTTATAAGGTTTGATGTGGGCTTCCGTTTTAAAAGGCCAGACGTCCTGGAAAATAGTGGTTGGCAAATTCCTGCGATAACACTTCAACATTTATTTGGTACAGGTAATGATAACCGTCAATGGCGATATGAAAATTTCAACGCTTCTATCGGTATTGATTACCCTTTTTAAAACCTGGTATCTCTGCTAAATTTTTTTATTAATTAAATATATTTCCGCCTGTCCCCTAATTTCCTGTCTTATAAAAACGATTTACTATGTACAATAATTTCATTTAATTAATTTATCAAATATTTTGAAGTTTCCTAGTCAGTCAATACTTTTGCACTGGTAATAAATACAATTATTTACAATTACTTCCCTCTTTATCTACCTCAGAATATCTTTTATTCTTGCCTTATTTAAACTGAAACTCAGTAGAATTATTTACCCCTTTTTTAGTGGTACGTAAAATAAGTATGATATAAATTTTTACCTGATATTGAAAAACCAGTTTTTAAGGTGCTGACTCCAGCACCTTTTTTGTGCGCCAGGCATATATATCAGCTAAAGGGTACAAGTGCCGGATACGCTTTGCAGTAAGGAGTATTAGCCAAGAGCAAGGGTGTCTTTCGCAAGGTGGAATCTGTTCGAAGAACTCCTTCTGCGATTGGCTCCGGTTCCTTTCATTTAAGCCTGTCAGAATTAATAATTGAGTCGGACAAGTGCCGTTCTATTGCCCTCCAATTTTTGCCATTTATTTTCTCTAAATAATCTTCCATTACAGAATTGTAGATGTCAATTCCATGTGTAACAATACAACCATGATAGACTGATTTGTAACCAAATTGTTTTTCAAGCCTTTTTTCAGCATCTTGCTTTTTCTCCCAATCAACATTTAATTCCGGCATTATAAAACCTGTTTCAAGTATTTGTATTTTACCATTTTTTATGTCTCGATTTGCAGCGAAATAATTATAATCCTCATTCAGCCCATAATAGTCTGTTGCAGTCATTGTAATGTCTGCACATGAAAAATTTTCAATTTTTTTTGACAAGAAGTTTTGGAAATTTCACTCATATTCACTTTACAAGCAGGTTCAATTGCGCTGGAATTATCTCAGCATTTACCTTATCAATCTTTCCTTTAAACTCTCCATCTACCTGGAAGTGAGTTGCTTTTTCGGTCTTGATGGAAACCTTCCTGGCTTTCAGGATTTCCACTTTTTTAGGGTTAAAGTTTTTATAACTCAAAAACATCTTAAACAATTGATTCAGGGAAAATTTTCTCATTATTACAATTTCAAATACCCCATCATCCACTTTCCCATCAGGGTTAACAACCGCGCCGGTACCGTATTTGCTGGCATTAGCTATCACGATCATAAAAGCTTTCGTGTGGATTTCATTATCACCATCTATTTTTATTTTTGCTTCCATCAATTTTTTGTACCAAACAACCTTTAGCACCATTCGCACGTAGCCCCACATTCCTCTCAGCGGGCTTTCATCGAAATATTTAATCAGCCTTGCGTTAAGGCCAAAGTCGGCAAGGTGAAAACATATATCCTTATCATTTATTTTGATAACATCGCAGCATTTGATTTCTCCATTTACAATTATATCAATTGCTTCATCCGGTTCTTCGGGAATCTCTAATTCTTTTGCCATGCCGTTGGCAGATCCTGCCGGTAAAATCCCCATTGCCATATCCTTTCCCAGCAATTGTTTTGCAACTAATGATATGGTGCCATCGCCACCTACAGCGACCACCCTGTCTGGTTTAAATTTTTCAAACCAATAACCTATCGAGCTATCATCACCTGCGCCGGTTAATACAAAAAACTCAATTATATGCGAACGCTCTTTAAAGTAATTTCTTATCAGCGGTTCCCAGTCAATTTTTTTCTTACCGCCTGATACCGGGTTTAGCACAAATAATATCTTTAAATTTATGGGCTGCTCCATTATAATATTTTGAGCTGTAAGATTATGCATAAAACGGCACTTCATAAAATAAGAAAATTTCAATGTTTAAAAAGGTAAAGCACAAACTTTTGTTTTTGTTTAAACTCAATAATAAACCGGTAATAAAAGTTTACAGGGGCTATGGTGATGGTGAAAAGATAATCGTATTCGGGCATGTGTTGAAGCTAAGCCCGATGGGAAGAAAAACTTACCGGCAAAGCTGGATAGTAAATATATTTTCCATGCTCCGTTTATTTATGGTGAAGCCTTACGCATGTGCCAAATTGATGATGGTGTGGGAGGGTGAAACTTTTTATGCAGAAAGCCAGGATGATGGATTCTTCAGGTTTGAATGGCAACCTCTATCTAAACTAGCGGCAGGATGGTATAATATAGTTGTCCATTTAAACGAAGAAAAATATTCATCTAAAAAGATTATTGGCAAAGGAGAATTTCATATTCCTTTTGTTTCACAATATGCATACATATCTGACATTGACGACACGTTTTTAATATCACATTCCTCCAGGCTGCGCAGGCGGTTGTATGTTTTGTTTACAAAAAATGCCCGCAGTAGAAAGCCCTTTGAAGGTGTGGTAAATCATTACCAGTTGCTTGCTTTGCAAGGCATAAAGGATAGAGGTGATAATTCTTTTTTTTATGTATCAAGCAGTGAATGGAATCTTTATGATTTCATAGTTGAATTTTCTAAAGAAAATCATTTGCCTTATGGCGTGTATTTGTTGAATCAATTAAAGCAATTAAGCCAGGTATTTCTTACAGGGCAAAATAAACATACAGGAAAATTTACCCGTATTGTAAGGATTATAGAAACGTATCCACATTTGCAATTTGTACTATTGGGAGATGATACACAGGAAGACCCCAATATTTATTTAGCTGTTGCGGAACACTTTCCAAAAAATATTTTCGCAGTTTACATAAGGAGAATAAATAAAAATAATTTTGAAACTGTAAAGGAAACTATGGTCAAAATAGAAAAAGCGGGTGTGCATTGCTGTTATTTCCTTCACAGCGCCGAAGCGATTGATCATTCAAGAAGGATTGGGTTGATTACGTAGGGAAAGGTAGCAAGTCGCAGGTAGCAGGTATCAAGTATGCAACCTTCAACTTTCGTTCGGGCGATGGGCTGGAGTCAATGTTCCATTTGCCCACAACTGTTACTCAATAAAGTTACTAACGATGAAGAGAAAGCAAAAAGCAGAGCAAAGAACCTCACGCTGTAACTATTGCTGATAGGCAACTACAGCCGGTTGTACTCCGTCTGCCTGCCTATTCCAAGCTCCATGTTATTGTCAGGTAGGTTTTTGTCCTAATGGGTTTTAGTTTTTTTGTCAAGTTGCAACTTTTGCCATTTTGATTTGCCAATGGTCATATTTATTGCAGTCCAAATTTCACTCTTAATTTGTCTTTCGTTTTTCTTGTTTGGATTAACAACAAAGCCTACTTTTTCGTAGCATTTAATTGCTTCAACATTCCAATCAAAAACATTCAGCTCAACTTTAATTTTATCAAGTTTCGAAAATACAAAGTCCAAAAGTAAATTTACAATTTGTTGCCCTAATCCTTTTCCTCTTTGTTTTTTGTCGCCAATTATTATTCGTCCAAAATATGCAGATTGGTCAGTCAAGTAAATTTCAGAATGCCCAATTGCAATATTTGTCTTACAGTTTACAACTCTAAAAGCAAATCTATTTTTGTCGCTTAATGAAATTTCTAATTGCTCTATAGTTAAAGGAAAAGTAAACGCTGGTCCTGCAAATTGCATAAGCTGTTCTTCAGAGTCAACCCAGGAAATTAAGTCCTCATAAGAGTTTTCGTCAAAAGCTTCAAGTCTTATCATTTAGGTCTGTATAAACTTACAGCCAACAGCCAGCTACAAGCTAACGTTCAGCCGTAGTTGCAGTACTTTATCTTCATTGGAAATGCCGTAGGTTACGTCAAATAAAATTTTATTGAACGGAGCTAACAGTATTCCTCCTCCATAGCCTACGTGCCATGTATCGGATTTTTCCTGTGGTTGCCAAACCCGGCCATCATCTACAAATGCCAACAGGCCTGCTTTCCCGTTAAGAAGATAAGTCCGCAGGTTAGTGATGAAGCGCAGTTCATTGCTATTCCAAAAGGCAGTTTTGCCATAAAACCTTTGTCTTTGAAATCCACGCAAGTCCATGCCACCGCCAATTTCAGGGTATTGATAAAACTC
>JALYYM010000411.1 GCA_030946565.1 Bacteroidota bacterium
ATATTATTTTAAGAGGGAAGCAGACAATTACATTGTCGGGTACAGGGGTGTACATTTTTAAGTCAATTCAAAATAGTGGAGCCATCAATAATTTTATTTTCGATTTAAAAAATGCAACTACAGGCACCATTAAAATATATATTTATAACGATGCAGATCTTAATAAAGTTGGTGCAAGTTTAACGAATGGTGGCAGCGAGTCAAGGGTATACACCGAAGTGCATGGAACAGGTACAAACACGAAATCCGGCGCAGCTTTTACTATCGCAAACGGATCATCCTTAACTACGTTAAAATGGTTAGGCACCGTATATGCTACATCGGGTGAAATCAATATTGGAAACGGTTCAGGCCTCGGGTTTCATGATATTTCCGGGAGTTTCATAAGCGCCACGAAAGTTACTCTTAAAAGTGACTTGTCTATTAAATACGCGCCATTTATTGACCAGGTAATTTTGCCTTATTATCCCCCACCGGTTACAGGCAAAGTATTTGATCTTCTTGGCTCAGAATTAAATTCGCTCTATTATAATGCCGGATCTTATACAGATACGGCGAGAAAGTTATTTATTCTTAGCAATGATTCAGTTTATATTGAATGTATTGCCTTACAGGGAAAGGTTAATCAATTATTATCATTATTACTAACTCCGCCATACGGGCTTACTGATACGATAAGCAACGGGCCTAACTCATTAATCATTACAGGAAAATATCCTATTGCGCATCTTCTTAAGTTAGACGCACTTACTAACCTAATTGATTATTGCCGGCCCCTTTTCCCCGCTATTGGCAATGGGAACACAGGAGTTACTACAACAAATGGCGACATTGCCATCCATTCAGATTTTGTTAGAAATGGTTATAATGTTTCAGGCGATAGTATTAAAGTAGGTGTAATCTCAGACAGCTATAATACTTTGTTTGGCAATCCTGCAGAAATAGATGTTGCGAACGGGGATTTGCCCGGAAGAGCCAATCCTTATAAGGATAGCGTTAACGTGCAGGTATTAAAGGAATATCCTTTTGGAAGAGGCTCTGATGAGGGCCGGGCAATGCTTCAGATAGTTCATGATATTGCTCCCAGGTCAACATTAGCATTTAGAACAGGGTTTATAAGCGCCGGAGATTTTGCCCAGGGAATAAAAGAACTACAGCAAAATAACTGCAAGGTTATTGTTGATGATGTTACCTATATAACTGAGCCCTTTTTACAGGATGGTGTAGTAGCCCAGGCCGTAAACCAGGCTACGGCACAAGGTGTATCGTATTTTTCGGCAGCAGGAAATTTTGGAAATACTTCTTACCAAAGTACCTTTAATCCTGCACCTGCGCCAAATGGCATTAGTGGTGCGGCACACAATTTTGGAGAAGGAGACATTTATCAGAGCATTTCACTTAAGCCTGGGACTTATACGATTGTACTTCAATGGCAGGATAATATTTATTCGCTCGGTCAATCAGGTACCGCCAATGACCTTGATATTTATTTAACGGGTGTAAATGGCTCTATGCTATTTGGATTCAACAGGAACAACATGAGAGGAGACCCGATCGAGGTACTTCCCTTTACGGTAACTGCCAATACGCAGGCAAATATTATGATCATAAAGGCAGAAGGAAATACCTCTGTCAATTTTAAATATGTTGTATTTCGCGGTGACCTTATTATAAACGAATACAATTCCGGGCAATCAACAATTGTAGGACAGGCAAATTCTGCGGGAGCAATGGCGGTGGGAGCAATAAGGTATACAAATACTCCGGCCTTTAGTAATAAACCGCCATTGGTTGAATCATTCTCATCATTAGGAGGAACACCGGTAAGTGGTGTAGTTCGTAACAAGCCCGATTTTACAGCGCCTGATGGAGTTAATACCACAGTTGATTTTAGTTCTTTGGATATTGAAAACGATTCCTTCCCTAACTTTTTTGGCACATCTGCCGCAGCGCCACATGCAGCCGGGTTAGCCGCACTAATACTACAAGCAGAAAAGAAATTTTCAAGCCTGGTACTTTCACCCGCACAAATGAGGAGTTTATTACAAAGCACTGCGTTGGATATTGCTGCACCCGGGTTTGATTTTCAAAGTGGCGCCGGCTTAATAAACGGACAGGCCGCCCTGGCAACATTTGCAGCAC
Source organism: Bacteroidota bacterium (assembly GCA_030946565.1). Next base: position 2,143 of record JALYYM010000411.1, read on the forward strand.
CTGCCCCGGTAGTCACAAGCCTTATACTACCGCCAGGTGTTACGGCCGGTACGGTACCTTTTACACTAACGGTTAGTGGCAATTACTTTACCAGACAAACAAAAGTTCTTTTAGCAGGAAATCAAGTTACTACTTCCTTTGTAAGCGCTACGCGGATTACAGCAATGATTCCAGTGTTTACCGGCAATCCGGCAGTGCAGGCTTACACCCCTCCAATATCTGTTAACGCCAATGATGGCGGCACTTCTGCATCACTTTATTTCTCTTCACCAATAAAAAAACAAATAACTATAATCGCAGATAACAAGGCTAAAAAATATGGTGAGATGTTGCCGGTGTTTACTGCAACCATTTTAGTAGATGGTATACCGCTTGCCAGCTCAGGATTAACCTTAACTGACCTTGGCCTGAACACGCTTGTATTTACAACACCTTCACTAAATAATGTAGCGAAATATTTTATAAAAGCAGTACGGGTATTTGATCCGAATAATGCTGCAGATGCTGCGCTGCTGGCATTGTATAATTATACATTTATAGATGGAATTCTTACTATAAATAAATTACCTCTTAAAATAACTCCACTGGATAAAACAATAACTTTTGGCCAACAAATAAATGGCTTTAATTTTATTTATCAATACGATAATAGCAATATTGCACCCGCGAACCAGGCCGCTTTTCTTAACCTTATTACCCGCCAGTATACATCTAATATAGATACATCCCTTGCGTATGTTAATGGTAAAAGTATTGTAGCCGGCAGAACTTTGACGGCGGCCGACCTGCAGAATATGGCTTATATAGCCAGTGGCAAAGCTATTGTAGCAGGCAAAGCTATTGTAGCAGGTATCCCTGTAATTCAAATAGATCTTGCTTCTATTTTTAATTACCAGGCAGATTCTGCTGTGGCAACGCTTATAAACGGGAAAGCTATTGTTGCCGGAAAAGCTATTGTTGCCGGTAAGGCTATTGTTGCCGGAAAAGCTATTGTTGCCAGCACACCAATTGTGAATAGTACCAGTGTAAACGATTCCAGTAATAGTAATGTGATTGCTATTTTAGATTCTGCGGATGTAAGCACTTTCAGCAGTGGTGTTATTAATTACTTTCAACCGGTCAATTTAGTAACAGGGCTTGATCCCGGACAATCTTTTATTGTTCCGGCTGCATTCCTTTCAGAGAATTTTGAAATTACTTATGGAATAGGTAAGCTTACTATTTTACCTGGAGGTGGTAGCGCAAACACTATTACATCTGCAGTTAGGAAAACTTCTGCAAGTGATGAATTGGCGGCATCAAGTGGTACAGTAACAGCCTCCCCAAATCCAACAATGGGAAAAGTAAAAATCAACATTGATGGCAACTATAATTTAGGAAATGATCTTATACTTTTAGATTTACCTGGAAGAATATACAAACCAAAATCAATTAATAAAATATCAGGCAATAGTTTTGAACTCGATCTTAGTAATTTAAATAAGGGTGTATATTTTATCAAAATACAAGTAAATAAAGTTTATAAAACTTTCAAAATTCTAAAATTGTAAATCACCGCCATTATAAAAATGATCAAAGAAATTTGATTTACTAAAAAAGTTTTTCATTTTTAAATTTGTATCCATAAGTAGATGGATCATGATTTAATAAAACGAATATCAATATATTCGATAACTTTCTCAAATGAAAGTGTACAAGATATTTCTCTGCATATACCTTACTTTTCTTTCCTCATTATGTTCCGCTCAAACTAATGAAATAGATAGTTTGAAGCTTGTAATATCAAAAAGCAAGGATGATACTTCTAAGGTAAATAGCCTGATACAGTTGAGTAAAGAATATGGAAGCTCTTATCCTGAGTCAGCAATAAGCACGGGCAATGAAGCATTACATCTTGCAAAAAAACTTAACTACAAACAGGGCAGAGCTTATGCTTTGAAAAGCATAGGTATGGTCTATTATAACCAAAACAGGAATGCAGAGACCATTGATTACTGGAACCAATCATACCATCTTTTTGATTCAATTGGAGATAAGGCCAATGAAGCGCTTATGCTAAGCAATATAGGTTCTGTGTACCTGAACCAGTCAGACAATGCTACAGCCCTGGAATATTTTTTTAGATCTCTGCAGATTTCGGAACAAAGGAAGGACAAGCCTAATATGGCAAGGGCTATGGGCAATATTGGAACGGCATATTCTAATAATGAATTTACTTATGATAAGGCTTTGGATTATTACCGGAGAGCTTTAGCAATTGGTGAAGAGCTGGATGATAAAAATACAATGGGCGCCATGCTGGTGAATTTAGGGGAAGCTTATTTAAAACAAAATAAAGACGACTCCGCTTTATACTATTTTAAAAAATCTCTTAAAGCCTATGAGAATACTGAAAATGTTCCTTATGCGCTGAATGATATTGGGAGAACATACACTAAAAAAGGAAATTATGATTTAGCAAGAGA
>JALYYM010000417.1 GCA_030946565.1 Bacteroidota bacterium
ACAAAGATGGAATATGCATACGCCGCCGCAGATGTAGTGGTAGCAAGGTCAGGAGCAATGACGATTGCTGAATTGTGTGTTGTGGGAAAGCCTGCGGTACTTGTGCCTTACCCCTTTGCTGCAGAAGATCACCAGGCGGAAAATGCAAATGCACTGGTAAAAAAGCAGGCAGCTGTAATGATCCGTGATGAAGAGGTGAAAGAAAAATTGATGGGCGTGCTGCTTGCGTTACTAAATGATGAGAAACTGATGAACACGATGCAAACGAATATTTCGCAAATGGCTAATAACAACGCAGATGAAGTAATTGCTTCAGAGATGTTAAAAATGGTTAGCAAATAAATTTTATAAAATAAAACCTTTCAATTTTAAGAAAGGATGACATGAAGGATTATACTAACATATCGCGGGTTTATTTTATTGGCATTGGCGGTATAGGCATGAGCGCACTTGCTAAATATTATCTAAGCAGAAATGCAACGGTAAGTGGCTACGATAAAACTGTAACGCCATTAACAAGGCAAATGCAAAGTGAAGGCATCGCTATACATTATGATGATGATCTTGAGCAATTAGATAAAGATGCCCAGTTGGTGATCTACACGCCTGCTGTGCCAAAGGAACATAAAGAGTATAATTATTATCTGGCCAATAATTACGAAATGGTTAAGCGTAGTGCGGTGCTTGGGGAGATCACCGGTTCATCTTATAATATATGTATCGCCGGCACGCATGGTAAAACGACTATCAGCACAATGATTGCTCATATACTCCGGCATACAGGTTTTGGCTGTAATGCTTTTCTCGGAGGAATTTCAGTCAACTACAATACAAATTTTTGGAGCAGTAATAATAATGTATCTGTTGCTGAAGCGGATGAATATGACAGGAGCTTCTTACAGCTCTCTCCTGATATAGCAGTTATTTCAGCAATGGATGCTGACCATCTCGATATTTATGGAACGAAAGAAAGCATGGACCAGGCTTTTGTTGATTTTTCGAAAAGATTAAGACCACGCGGACTATTGATTACAAGGTTTGGACTTGAAGAAGAAAGATTTTCTTCGGCTCTGCATGTCCGTTATAGTCTTCAAAATGAATCAGCAGATGCCTATGCGTCTAATATAACAATGCATAGTGGAGGCTACCAGTTTGCTGTGATGAGTAAAACATGGATGATAGATAACATTAGGCTGAACATGGGCGGAATGCACAATGTTGAAAATGCAGTTGCTGCAATCTTCATTGCGCATTATTTGAAAATTGATTCTGAAAAGATCAAAAATGCAGTGCAGGATTTTAAGGGAGTAAAAAGAAGATTTGAATACATCATCGCTCCGCAGCAACCGGCAAATACAACTAAAGGTTTTTTTGAGGAAAACAAAAAAGAGCAATCTGTGATCTTCATTGATGATTATGCTCACCATCCTGAAGAATTGCGATCATTAATTAAAAGCGCTAAAAGTTTATTCAGCAAAAGGAAGTGTACCATAATTTTTCAGCCGCATTTGTTTTCACGAACAAGGGACTTCGCAAAAGAGTTTGCAGAAAGCCTTGACATGGCTGATGAAATATTATTGCTTCCAATTTATCCTGCGAGGGAGTTACCCACAGAAGGTGTAAGCAGTGAACTGATTTTACAAGAAATGAAGAGCAAGCACGCAAGGGTAATATCAAAGGAAGAACTATTAAAATATTTAGAAAATGATTTTTTAAAATCAATTAAAAACAATAAAAATGAACAGTTACTAATTACTGCAGGTGCGGGTGATATTGACCAAATGATTGAACCAATAAAAAATATATTGGATTAGGAAAAATGACAACGATCAATAAATACAGGCTTAATAAAATTCTCGCAGTCATTGTGTGGGTACTCCTTTGCTCAGGAACTGTTATGCTATTGGTTGCTGCTATCACTAAAAAAAATAATGAGCACTGCGTGAAAACGGTAATCAATATAAGTGGCGTGCAAAACAATTTTTTCATTGATAAAAAAGATGTTCTTGAAATACTACAGAAAGTAAACGGAGGGAATTTAGAAAATAAACCTATACGCAATTTTGATCTTGCTTCCATGGAGATCGCTTTGCAAAAAGATAAATGGATAAGGAAAGCGGAGTTGTTCTTTGATAATAATGATGTGCTGCAGGTAAGGGTTTCAGAGCGTGAACCTATCTCAAGAATTTTTATGGAATCAGGTGCGTCTTTTTATATGGATAGTACACTTAAGAGGCTTCCTTTGAGTGATAAATTTTCTGCAAGGCTTCCGGTGTTTACAAATTTTCCAACTAACGTGAAGGCGAAAACGAAAAAGGATAGTAGCTTGTTAAGACAAATAAAAGTACTCAGTGAATACATAGCGAATCATGCTTTCTGGATGGCGCAGGTTGAGCAAATTGATATAACGCAAGGTGAAACTTTTACACTAATACCAAAACTTGGAAATCAAATTATTGACTTCGGCAGTGCAAATAATTACAAGGAAAAATTTGAAAACCTCCTCACATTCTATAAGCAATTGGAGTCAAAGGCAGGATGGAATATGTATTCAGTAATTGATGTAAAATACAAGGGACAGGTAATTGGAGTAAGGCGCGGCGCAGCCGAAATAAAAGCAGATTCACTGCGTACAATACAGATAATGAAAAGCATCATAGCCAATGCACAAAAGCGTTCCAATGATTCATCAAACATTCAATTAACCGAGACGGTTGATGATAATCACTCAATAAATATGCCGCCGGTTTATGAATCTCCGGATGAAGCCGTGGCAAATGAACACCAGGATAAAATTGCTTCTTCATCAACTGAAACACAAAACACAGTATTGGAAGCCAGAGTTGAAGTGGATAGCACTAAGCCACCTGAAGCGCATTCATCACTTGAGAAACCTGCGCAAGCTCGGGTAAAAAAACAAATTATAAAATCATCGCCCGGCAAGGAGAAAAAAGCTGCACCAAAAAAACCAAGGGCAGTGATGCCTGCCAACAGCGATTATGAAAACTAAAAAGATTGAAACAAACATTTAAACCATAACACAACAACCCTATACGTTTTCCGCGATCTAACATGGGAAAAAGATAGGCATATTAAACAATAACAATTATGAACAGCGAACAACCCATTATCGTAGGCCTCGACATCGGCACAACAAAAATTGCAGCAATTGCGGGCAGAAAAAATGAATTCGGCAAACTCGAAATTCTTGGCTTTGGGCGGGCTAACAGCAATGGTGTACAACACGGCATGGTGTTGAACATTGATCAAACTATAAAAGCCATTCAGACCGCTTTGGAAAATTGCTATGCCAGCAATCCCAATCTGCCAATCACCGAAGTGTATGTCGGCATTGCAGGCCATCATATCAAAAGCTTGCAGACGCGTGGTGATATTGTGCGGCAGAATACCGAGGAAGAAATTATGCAAAGCGAAATTGATCAGTTGATAAACGATCAATATAAAACTTACATACCCGCAGGCGACCAGATAATTGATGTGATTCCGCAAGAATTTACGGTGGATAATTTTCAAAATATTCCTGACCCGATTGGATATAGCGGCGTGAAAGTAGGCGCTAACTTCCACATAATTACGGGTGATAAAAATGCTATAAGAAATATAAACCGCAGCGTGGAGAAAGCAGGTTTAATTACTAAAGACCTGGTTCTGCAGCCACTTGCATCTGCTGCGGCCGTAATGTGCGACCACGACCTGGAAGCGGGTGTTGCTATTGTTGATATCGGAGGCGGCACCACAGACCTTGCTGTTTTTTATGAAGGAATTTTGAAACATACTGCAGTGATCCCTTTCGGTGGGGAAAATATTACCAATGATATTAAAACAGGACTTGGCGTTTTAAAAACCCAGGCAGAACAAATGAAAGTTCAGTTCGGAAGTGCACTTTCTGATGAAGCAAAAGCAAATGCATTTATTACTATTCCTGGCTTGCGTGGCATGGCGCCAAAAGAAATAAGCGTCAAAAATCTTGCAGCAATCATACAGGCCCGCATGAGTGAAATTATGGATTTTGTTTCCTATCATTTAAAGCAGGTTGGCCTTGACAATCGCATGCTTAATGGTGTCGTAATTCTTACTGGCGGCGGCTCGCAACTAAAACATCTTATCCAGCTAACAGAATATGTTACTGGTTTAAATGCCCGTATCGGATATCCCAATGAACATCTTGCAGCGGGGCACATTGAAGAGCTTGCGAAGCCAATGTATTCCACTTGTCTTGGTTTAATACTAAAAGGATATAATGATTATGAAAATAAACGGAAGCAGTTTGAGTTACAATACCAGAAAATTGGAGTGCCGGCCGGTTTACAACAGTCAGGGATAGACGAAGTTGCCGTTGTGAGCGTTGAAGAAGAAAGGCAGCTACCAATAAAGTCACGTAAAACTTTAAAGGCTTTTATGGATTCGTTCAAGAACGGTTTGATAGAAATGTTTAAAGAAGAGGGAGATTCGGAGTTGTAAAGCCCCCTATCCCCCGCCCGAAGGGCTCCTTTGGAGAAGGGGGAAACAAAAAAGATGATGCAACTCAGAAAAAAATTATTTACTAAGATGTATACCCTCTGTGTCTCCCGATCACATCGGGAGCTTGAGTATGGCTTAAATTTTTTTTATAAAACCCATTAATAAATAACGCTAACACTCCACGTCCCTCTCCTTCGGAGAGGGGTTGTCCGAAGGACTCCTTTGGAGGGGTGAGGCTCTTAAATTTCAAACATGATACATTTTGATTTGCCTAAAGAACAATCGTCTATTCTTAAAGTAATAGGAATAGGTGGCGGTGGCAGCAACGCTGTTAACCACATGTACAGCCAGAATATTGATGGCGTAAACTTCATTATCTGCAATACTGATGCCCAGGCAATAGCCACCAGCATGGTTCCTAACAAAGTGCAGCTTGGCCCGCACCTGACGCAAGGCCTGGGTGCAGGCGCTAACCCGCAGATAGGCCGTGAAGCAACGGAAGAAAGTCTTGAAGAAATAAAACGAATACTGGAAGTCAATACAAAAATGGCTTTCATCACGGCGGGAATGGGCGGTGGCACCGGCACAGGTGGTGCGCCTATCATTGCAAAAATTTGTAAAGATCTTGGCATTCTAACGGTTGGCATTGTGACAACACCTTTTGCCTACGAAGGCAAAAAAAGAATTGCGCAGGCGGAAGAAGGTATAAGCCGGTTGAAAGATCATGTGGATACACTTCTCGTGATAAGCAATGATAAGCTTCGCCACCAGTTTGGCAACCTCACTATGAAGGCTGCTTTTTCAAAAGCAGATAATGTGCTGGCAACTGCAGCAAAATGTATCACTGATGTAATAAACAGTACAGGCCAGATCAATGTTGACTTTGCTGATGTATGTACCGTGATGCGCAGTGGCGGCGTTGCTATACTTGGTAGCGCTGAATGTGAAGGAGAAGACAGGGCGCAACAAGCAATTGAGCAGGCACTTAATTCACCCCTTTTGAATGACAATGATATTCGTGGCGCCAAATGGATTTTGATAAATATTAATTCTGCGGAAGGTGACAGTGAGTTCACTATGGATGAAGTAGAGAC
>JALYYM010000320.1 GCA_030946565.1 Bacteroidota bacterium
CCTCCAGTCTTCGCAGGTAATTTCTTCCTCTCAAATTGTTTGTTCATTTTTGCGCATGCACCGCTATTTTCTATTGAATAAACCCCGCAACATGGTATCGCAGTTTGTAAGCACGCATGATGTGGGCTTATTGGGCGACCTGCGCTTTATATTCCCACCCGGCACACATGCACTGGGCAGGCTCGACAAAGATTCCGAGGGATTGCTATTATTAACTACGGATAAACGTGCCGGCCGTTTATTGTTTTTGGGTAATGTGCCACATCTGCGTACATACCTTGTAATGGTGCAAAATGAATTGACGGAGGCAACTTTTGAGCTGCTTAAAACAGGCATTACCATTAAGATAAAGAATGGAGAAAACTATGTAGCAAGGCCTGCGGATATCAAACGAATAGACGATGCCACTTCTTATTATGCTTACGCCATGGATCCAAGAGAAACGTATCCTCATACCTGGTTACTTATTTCACTTACAGAAGGAAAATACCGGCAGGTACGCAAAATGGTGCTGGCAGCAAGGCATCGCTGCCTTCGGCTGATTCGCTTATCCATAAGTGATATAAACCTGGGGGATTTGAAACCGGGTGAAGTGCAGGAATTGAATGAGGCAGATTTTTACAGGCTGCTTGGCATTCATTTTTAAAAGCCTGTTGCATAAACTAACGGTAACTGCTATACGCTAATTCCAATACACCTGGCGTTAAGAACGCTCTTATTTTTATAGACAGTTTAATTGTCGTGCTCTCGTTTGCCAGGCTTGAGCATATTCGCACTGATTTGAAACAGGTTGAATTAACCATCGGGTTTATTACATGAATTAAAAAAGCAACATTAAAGAATATAGATTGTGTTGCTTTTTGCAGCGTTATGCTAATTGAGCAGATTCGTTACCGGCGTTGTACTGGCTGCATTCAAAATTGTCTCAAGGTTGTCAACCTTTCAACAAGTTAATTTTAGATTTAAAAACTCCACCTGGAAGGTTGACAACCTTTAACCCGCAGCGACAATTTGGAAAGTACCCGTTGCACTTAATATACTTTCATCACCATAAAAAAGGTTTACCTTGACAAATTCCCTGAATGATCTTTAACATTTTCGGAGATTTTTTTTTCCTCATTCCAAAAAAAAATCTCAATTGCTAATTCAATAAAATGCCCATAGATTCCACCATCCCGCTAACACAGAGCTTTTTATCAGGCGGTGGTAAAATGGGCGAGGTCATCCGCACTATGGATTGGTCAAAAACTTCGGTTGGCAATCCCTCCGGGTGGCCACAAAGCCTTCGCACTTCGGTAAGCATTTGTCTTAACTCACAGTTCCCTTTATTAATCTGGTGGGGTAACGATCTGGTAAAAATATATAATGATGCCTATTGTGACCTCATAGCAACAAAGCATCCTAAAGCTATGGGCGCTAATGGCGCGGATGTATGGCCGGAGATATTGCCTAATGTTCTTCCCATGCTGAAAGGCATTTTAAAAAATGGAGAATCAACCGGCTCAGAAGACCAACTGTTAGTTATTGAAAGGCACGGCCGGCTTGAAGTTTGCTATTTCACTTTTTCGTATAGCGCTATACGTGATGAAGCAGGAAATATCGGCGGTATATTTTGCGCTGTAAATGAAACTACAAAAAAAGTATTGGCAGAGAAAAAGCTTGTGACGCTGTTAGGTGATCTTTTAATGCAGGCGCCGGTTGCTCTTTGCATATTTCGGGGAGAAAATCACGTGGTGGATGTTGCTAATGAAATGATGCTTGAGTTTTGGGGCAGAACTCAAAATGAAGTTTTAAATAAGCCCGCGCTTGAGGCATTTCCGGAGGTTAAAGAGCAAGGGTTTAAAGAACTTTTAGATACTGTTTATAAAAAAGGAGAGCGTTTTGTTGCAGAAGAACTTCCGGTAAATTTAGTGCGCCGTGGAAATATGGAAAATGCTTTTGTAAAATTTATTTATGAACCATTGCGTGAAGAAGATGGAACCATATCTGGAATAATGGCCGTTGCGCATGACATTACGGAACAGGTAGTGGCCCGCAAAAAGGCAGAAGAAAGTGAACACCGTTATCGTAATATGATCCACACTTCTACTTCAATGATTTTGATATTGAAAGGGGAAGACCTGGTTGTGGAAGTTGCCAATGATGCGATGCTGCAAACTTTAGGTAAAGGAAAAGATATATTCGGCAAACCTTTGCTGATTGTCATACCCGAAATAATTGAACAGGGATTAGGGAAATTATTACACCAGGTTTATTTAACAGGCGAACCTAATTATGGTTATGAACTCCCGGTTTATATTATGCGAAATGGAGTAAAGGAATTGTCTTATTACACATTTGTTTACCAACCACAAAGAAATGTAAATGGTGATATAGACGGTGTGGCGGTAATTGCTAACGAGGTAACACCACAGGCAATATTCAATCTAAAGATAAAAGAAAATGAAGCGCGCTTCCGTTCGCTGGTTCAGCAGGCTCCTGTAGCAATGATAATTTTAAAAGGAAATGATTATAATGTAGAAATAGCTAACGATACTTACTTACAAATAGTAGAAAAGGGAAAGGATTTTATAGGCAAACCACTATTTGAATCTATGCCCGATTTCAAAACCCAGGGAATTAAGGAGCTGCTGGATAATGTTATGGACAGCGGTAACCCTTTTTATGGTAATGAGTCGGAATATTATATTGTAAGAAATAATAAAAAAGAACAATGTTTTTTCAATTTTGTTTACCACCCGGTACGGGAAAACCAGGATAAGGTTACGGGAATCATTGTTGTTGCAAATGAAATAACAGCGCAGGTGCTTGCCCGTAAAAATGTTGAAGAAAGTGAACAACGCTTTCGCAACCTGGTAGAAAAAGCTCCTACTCCCATTTGTATCTTAAAGGGTGAAGATATGGTACTGCAAGTGGCAAATGAACCTTTATATCGGGTTTGGAATGCAGACAAAAAGTCGCTGGGGAAGCCATTTTTAGAGATAATCCCTGAGATGAAAGGCCAGCCTTTTATGGGATGGTTGCTCAATGTTTTTCATAATGGTACCACACATTACGGCAATGAAGAGCCGGTATATTTCATCCGGGAAAACGGGGAAAAGGAAATCATTTATTTCAACTTCGTTTACCAGCCCTATCGCGAAAATGATGGAACCATTTCGGGCGTAATGGTGATAGCAACTGATGTTACAGAACAGGTAAATGCCAGGGAAAAAATACAGGAAAGTAATCAACGCTACCATAGAATGCTGATGGAATCGCCATTTGCTTTTTCGGTAATGAAGGGAAAAGATATGGTAATTACCCTTGCCAATGATTTAATAAAAGATTTTTGGGGTAAGGGTGATGACGTAGAGGGCAAAGCGCTTTTAGAACTTTTACCTGAACTTGCCGATCAGCCGTTCCCCGGTATACTTGATGATGTTTACACCACCGGCGTTCCTTTTTTTGCGAATGAAATACTTGCCCGTTTAAATCGCTATGGCAAAATGGGAGACCACTATTTCAATGTGGTTTACCAGCCCCACTATGAGATAGATGAAACTATTTCCGGTGTTATAACTGTCGCGTACGAAGTAACAGAAATGGTGGTTGGCCGCAACAAACTTGAAAGCCAGGCAAACATGGTGAGGCAATTGCTTATGACGGCTCCGGGTTTTGTATGCACCCTCAGTGGCCCTGACCATGTATATGAATTGGTAAATGAACAATACCAGGGTTTGTTCGGAAAGCGCCAGCTACAGGGAAAACCACTAATGGTTGCTTTACCGGAACTGGAAGGCCAGGGATTTGATACATTGCTAGACAAAGTGTACAACACCGGCGAACCCTACCTGGGTATAGATATTCCGATGACACTTGCGCGGGATGAAAATGCAGAGCCTGAACTATGCTATTTCAATTTTAGTTACCAGCCAATGTATGATGAGAATAGAAAGATTTATAGCATTTTAGTTTTTGGCTATGAAGTAACAGAGCAGATGATTGCTAAAAAAAGAATAGAAGAAAGTGAATTACATTTCAGGCAAATGACTGATTTAATGCCGGCAAAAATAACCAACGCTGAAGCTGATGGCAGTGTAATTTATTGTAATAAAAACTGGCTGGAGTTTACGGGTATGAGTTTCGAAAATTTTAAAAATTTTGGATACCACAACATAATACATCCCGATGAGCTGGAAGAATTTCAAAAGCGCTTTAGTACCGCGGCAGAAAGAGGAATTGATTTAGAAATGGAAATGAGATTTTTGAATAAAGAAGGTGAATATATATGGAACCTGAACCGTGCTTCGCCGGTGAGAGATGAAAACGGAAATATTAAAATGTGGATAGGTGTTACCACC
>JALYYM010000423.1 GCA_030946565.1 Bacteroidota bacterium
TGTTTTTATTGTAGGAGAAGTGGAACTGCCAATGGAAACAGATGACATGCCTGCACATGAAATGTAGCAGAGGATACAAAAGATAACTGGTTTTATTGCTTATTGTATATTGCTTATTGCTTATTGCTTATTGCGGTTTACAACGCCTATCAAATTTCTCCCATCTTCCTCAGCGCATAAAAAACACAATTCGCATGAAGCGATTGAACAATTTTATTCTCCAACAACATCGTTTTCAATTCTTCAACCGTAATCGTTACAATCTCTATTTCTTCATTATCATCAAGATTTTGTACACCGGTTTTTTTACCACCCTTGGCAAGGAACAGCGCCGTATAATTGTTTAGCACGCCCGGGTTAGCGGCAATCATTCCTACCTTTTCTACAGAAGAAAATTCATAGCCTGTTTCTTCCATAAGCTCTCTCTTCATAGCCTCTACAGGCAATTCGTTAGGATCAAGAAAGCCACCGGGAAGTTCCAGCAGAACGTCTTCTACGGGATGCCTGTATTGTTTTACCATCAAAACCAATCCATCTTCTGTAATGGAAACCGCACAAGCGGTGGTTGGCAATTCAACAACAAAATATTCTTCAACGATTTTGCCATCAGGCCTCTCACATCTATCTACACGGGCTGTAAAATATTTATGCCTGCTAAGGTATTTTGATGATAGCGTTTTCCATTTCATAGGCCCTCTTTATTTCCATTTCATTCTTTCACGAAGTGCCGTGATGTGTGCAGTGTGGTGCCTGCTATGCCATGAATACGTTTTTAAAAGATCCCATAAAGTAATTGAGCTGTTTTTTGCCGGATGAAAAACAGTGCGCTGCCATTGCTCATCATTTAAATCATACAGCAGCTGGTACCAGCGTGCATGCAATGAGTGAAGTAAAGTGAGGGAAATATTTATTGGTAAATTCTGTGTGTCAGAAAGCTCAGCCCATGCCGCTTCATTATATGTTTTTATGGTAGGATTATCTTCAGTGAGGCCAAGCTTGAAACGTATGTAAGCGTTCATGTGGCTGTCTGCAATATGATGTATTAACTGTTTCACGGTCCACCCATCAGGCCGGTACGGAGTTTCAAGCTGATGCTCATCCAGATTTTGAATTGCATATTCCAGCTTTGCCGGAAGCATCTTAATGTCATTCAATAATTCAGCCTTTGCGCCTTCATCATAAGGGCTGTTGAAATATTGATCTTCATTGGCTTTCCCGATGGGATACCTTAGATCTGGCAAATTGCTTTCCATAAAAATTAATTATTTACAATTTCTAACAATTCTATCTCAAATATTAATGCAGCTCCGCCTGGTATTGCGCCGCCGGCTCCGCGATCACCATACGCAAGGTCAGATGGAATATAAAGCTTCCACTTGCTGCCAACAGGCATTAATTGCAAAGCCTGCACCCATCCTTGTATTACGCCGGTAACCGGAATAGTAATTGGCTCACCTCTTTTGTAAGAATTGTCAAACTCTGTCCCGTTAATTAACGTTCCCGCATAATTGGCTTTTACTGTATCAGTGGATTTCGGAATTGGCCCGGTACCCTCCTTTATTATTTCGTATTGCAGGCCGCTTGGCAAGGTCGTTACGCCAGCACGCTTTTTATTCTCTTCGAGAAATTTCATTCCTGCTTCCTTTTCCTGGTTATTTTTTTGCGACATATACTCTTGTAGTTTTGTTTGTATGGTCATATTACATTGTTCGGGTGTTATCAATGGGGTTTTATTACTATACACATCGTCGTAGGCCTTTTTCACCATGGCAGAATTTATTTTTACTGCACCTTGCGTTTTATAATAAGTGGCAGTTTGCAGGCCCATTGCATAACTGAGGCTGTCCACTGAAGACATTACTCCAGGAGGCACAGGCTTTTTACCCGACTGAACTTTCGCAACAGGTTTTTTTACTTGTGCGTACGAGAGGGAAAATAATAGAGGTAAAATAAATAGTGTCCGTTTCATAAGATTTTGATTTAAATAAAATTTTCGCAAATATATTTCAATCTTCTCTAAAATCTTTGCCTGTAAGATTTATAAAAACATCTTCCAGGTTGGCAGCCTTTGTGACTTTGGGCCTTTCAAAACCAGATGAAACGAGATCATCAATTAATTTATCGGGCGTTTGTAAAGCAATGATCTTTCCTTCATCCATGATGGCGACCCGCTCACATAACTGCTCCGCCTCGTCCATGTAGTGAGTAGTAATAATTACCGTTGTGCCTTTATCCCTGATCTTTTTTATCAACTCCCACAAGTTGCGCCGGGCCTGTGGATCAAGCCCCGTAGTGGGCTCATCTAAAAAAATAATTTTTGGCTCGTTGATTAATGTAGTGGCGATTGAAAATCGTTGCTTTTGCCCGCCGCTCATCTCTTTGTATTTACTCTTTGCCTTCTCTTTAAGGTTTACCATTTCTAATAATGCGTAAGGGTCAGTTTTGGTATTGTATAATCCGCAAAACATATCAATCAGCTCCAGCAGGTTGAGGCCGGGATAATAGCCTGAAGCCTGCAATTGTACACCGATAATTTTTTTTATTTTATCAGCATCCGTATCAAGATCAAGCCCATTTACTATTACTTTACCCGCCGTTTTATTACGCAAAGTTTCTATGATCTCGAGTGTCGTTGATTTACCTGCACCATTCGGGCCAAGCAAGCCAAATATTTCACCTTCATATACATCAAATGAAATACCTTTTACGGCTTCAAACTTACCATAGTTTTTTACGAGGTCTTTAACTGATATAATTGTATTATTCATTTTTTAATTTTAAAAGCAAGGATACATGGATGCAGAGATGCCCGGATACAATCACCCACTGACTTATCACTTATTGACTTATTGACTTATCGACACATTGACTTATTGACCCAATGACCAATTGACTCAATGACCCATTGACCAATGACCCAATAACTAATTAACCAATTAACTAACTAACCTACACCCTCCCCGTACATTCCTCCAGTTCCGCCATCATTCTTGCACTGCCAATAAAAAGCGGAGTACGTTCATGCAATTCGGTAGGCTGCTTTTCGAGTATGCGCATAGTGCCATCGGTAGCTTTTCCGCCGGCAACTTCTACTATGTAGGCCAGCGGGTTACACTCGTACAGCAACCTTAGTTTTCCTTTTGGCTTTGCGGTAGTTGCGGGATACATAAATATGCCACCTCTTATAAGATTTCGATGCACATCAGATACCATGCTCCCGATATAGCGCTGCGTGTACGGGCCACCGTTATCTTTGGTTTTATTCTGGCAAATGTCAATATATTTCTTAACCGCATCGCTATACATAAAAAAATTACCGTGATTCACTGAATACATTTTTCCCGTTTCGGGGCATTTGATATCCGGATGGCTCAGGCAAAATTCACCAATAGATTGATCAAGCGTAAAACCGTTAACACCTCTTTTGGTCGCATACACAAAAATGGTGGATGAACCATAGATAATATAACCGGCGGCCACTTGCCTCATTCCTGCCTGTAAGAAGTCTTGAACGGTCACCGCCGTGCCAGTCTCTGTTACCCGGCGATATACGCTAAATATCGTTCCTATAGACACATTCACATCAATATTTGTGCTGCCATCAAGCGGATCAAACATGCAGATATATTTTGAATTTCTACTTATTTCGTTATCAAAAACAACCATTTCATCTAACTCTTCACTTGCTATGCCGGCGCAGCTAATGCCATGCTGCAACACGCCCATAAACTGATCATTCGCAAACTCATCCAATTTTTTTACTTCTTCACCCTGGATATTTACATCGCCCGTATTGCCCAATATATCCACAAGGCCTGCTTTGTTCACCTCTACATTCACCCGCTTTGCGGCGAGGCCGACATCTCTCAAAAGCCCGGCCAATTCGCCGGTTGCTTTTGGAAACGCCCGCATTTCTTTTAAGGTAAATTCATCCAATGTAAGAACGTTCCTGTTAACCATTATAAAGTGGCCTTTTAATTTTTTAGAAGGAAACAAAAGTAGGGCAATTAATTAATTTGAATAAACTGCGTAGAGAT
>JALYYM010000432.1 GCA_030946565.1 Bacteroidota bacterium
TCATTGTGTGAAAATGCAATACATTGATCATTCATTTTTTCAAATGAAAAATTTGCTTTTTTAAGTTTATCCAGTACGCTGGAGTCTTTGCCAGGCCTTATTCTTATAAATAGTTTAGGCTGCTCTAGAAAAGATAAAGCGAATTTAGTAGCATTAATTTTATCACTTAAATCTTCATTAAAAGGAAAAATATTTTTTACATTAAAAGTTTGTTCAACGATTTCAAGTTTGCTTTCTAATGCTTCTGTAATTTTTTCGTTCCATAAAGGCCTTGACGCTTCCATTAACGGAGATTGTGCAGATTCGCATAGAAATATTCCTAATAAAATTTTTTCTTCCAAAGATACTTGCGGACTAACGCCGTTGCCTAACCGAAAATAATCATAGCATAAAGAAATGATTTGCTTCCTGTCACGGGCGCCATGCTTTTTATTTAAAGAAAAATATTTTTTCAGGTATAAATTAAACGGTTCAGCGCCATGGTATTTAGAAATAAGTGAAGAAGCAAACTGCAAATATTTAAGAGAGTAATTTTCTTTTTGCTTTTTAAAAGTATTCTTTTCGGGATTATCCATAACGCTTCTTATCTCCTTTACAGCTCCAGCAAAGCTTTGATAGGATCTTTGCCAAATAGCAATTGCTCTGGATTTTCCAGCATTTCTTTTAGCCTCACCAGGAAGCTTACTGATTCACGTCCATCAATTATCCGATGGTCATAGCTAACGGCTACATACATCATCGGCTTAATAACCACCTGGCCTTTTACAGCAACCGGGCGCTCTACTATATTATGCATTCCCAAAATGGCGCTCTGAGGTATATTAATAATTGGGGTGCTCATTAGCGATCCAAATATTCCACCATTTGTTATCGTGAATGTGCCCCCGGTCATCTCTTCAATTGTGAGTTTACTTTCTTTTGCCTTGGTTGCAAGCTGCACAACTTCTTTTTCAATTTCGGCCATACTCAGGCTCTCCGCGTTTCTTATCACTGGCACTACAAGGCCTTTGGGAGAAGATACGGCAATTGAAATATCGCAATAATCGTGGTAAATAATATTGTCACCATCTATACCCGCATTTACAGCGGGCCATTCCTGCAAGGCGAAACAACATGCCTTTGTAAAGAAGCTCATAAAGCCAAGATTTACTTCATGGTGCTTTTTGAACATTTCTTTATATTTCGTTCTCAACTCCATTACCGCGCTCATATCCACTTCATTAAAAGTGGTAAGCATAGCAGTACTATTTTTTGCTTCTACTAACCTGCGGCTGATTGTTCTGCGGAGGTTGCTCATCTTTTCAGTTCTTTCTTCGCGACTGAATAACTCCTTTCCAATCGCCTTGCCCGGATTGGAAAGGGCATCCATTACATCGTGCTTCGTTATCCGGCCGTTGGAGCCTGACGGCGTTACCTTTTTTACATCAATCTTTTTATCGGCCAACATTGCAGCGGCTACCGGCGTAGTCTTTACAGCCTGATTTGTGCTCTTGTCTTCCGGGGCACTGGAGTCTTTACCTGCGGCTAATTTTGAGGGTTCTTCGTCTGAGGGTTTGCTTTTTTTGTTGGCGTCTTCCTGAGCTGGTTCTTTTTTTGCAGCAGCAGGCTTTTCAGCCTTGTCATCTATGGTGCAGGCAACGTCACCTATATTAAGCGTGTCGTTTTCTTTTGCTATGGGATGCAAAATTCCGGCAAGCTCTGCGTTTATTTCAAAGGTCGCTTTTTCACTTTCAAGTTCCGCAATTACTTCATCGCGCTCTACCCAATCGCCATCCTTTTTCATCCATTTGGTAAGCGTAACTTCATTAATACTTTCCCCAATCGAAGGAACCTTTATTTCTATAGACATGAATTTATTTTAAGAATTACAAACCTAAGCTAAAATGAGAAATGCACAAAAGAGGAGTACAAAGACTTGAACACTCGCAATAAAAAATTATACACTTATGAAACATGTGATAAAATTTTTAATTAATTTGCAGGACTTGGCTAAACTGCGTAATAATCCATTCCTGCCGTTTGATAAGTGATAACTAATTTTCATAATTATCTTGTTACTTTTGAGTTCATTTTTAAACACGTACTTTCAAGAATTAAATCATTTTATATGATACGAAAACTTACTTCTTTTTTTATAATTGCTTTTACACTTTCATCTTTCTCAATACAAGCTCAACTTACCGTGAATGGCTCACAATTTTTTATTGAGTCGGGAGCTGTGGTAACAGTGCAAGGGGATATTACCGGCACTACCGATATTCTTGGACCAGGCGAAGTATTGCTACAGGGTACGTCCAACCAGAATATAAATATGAATGGAAACACCATTCCTATGTTAGAAGTTGATAATTCAGCAAATGTTACGCTTACCGGAAATACAAGAATTGGATCAAGCCTTATTTTCACAAATGGTAAAATTAATTCAGCCAATTTTAATTTTACTCTTGCCGACGTTGCAACTACAACCGGTATGGGAACGAATAAGTTTATTGAAACTACTGGCGCTGGGCAGGTATTTAAAGAATTGACATCAAATATCTCTGCAATTGAAATTCCTGTTGGAGCAGGTACCAATTATCGCCCGGCCTTTATAACGACCAACGGTACATATAATAGCACTGCTAAAGTCGGCATACGGGTAGCAGGCGTTTCCGATCCAAACAAACCTCCAAAACTTTCAGATTATATTTCTGCTTATTGGCCTGTTACAAAAACTGGTGTTACAGGCACAGTCACAGTTGCAGGCAAATATATTAATGTGTCTGATGTTACCGGAACTGAAGCCAATTTAAGAGGATACTATTTTAATGGCACAGACTGGAGTTCAACAGGCGAAACACACAATACTACTACCGACCAAATATCAGCACCCATCACTGCCGCAACTGGTGAGCTTTCAGCGCTTGATAAGTTTGATCTTCTGAATGCAAAAGTGTTTTTGCAAGGCGCCTATAATACCACAACTGGTTTGATGAGCGACGCATTAAGAACACCGACTAATTTAATACCTCTTTCTGATCCGTACAGAACAGCTCCTTACTCTGCGAGCTTTACACACGTTGCCAACGCTGGTATAGAAACTGCAAATGCTTCGGTTTTTAATAACCAGGCTGCTGCCAATGACAATATAGTTGACTGGGTTTTTGTTGAGCTAAGAAATACAACGGTATCTCCGGGGAATACGGTATTACAAACACGCAGCGCTCTTGTACAACGTGATGGAGATATTGTCGATGTTGACGGCGTGAGCCCTGTTACTTTTAATAATGTTGCTTCTGCAAATTATGTGATTGCCGTTAGGCATAGAAACCATTTGGGGTTGAGTACGGATCCTTCAACTTATAAGCCTGCTTTAGGAGAAACAAAATCAACGGCAAGCTTAGTAGACTTGACTACTCAGAGCGATCCAAATTTATATGGGCCAGCGACAGCTTATACAATTGTGGGAGGAAAAAATTTACTGTGGGGAGGAAATGCAAATTTTAATAATAATGTAAAGTTTACAGGCCCCTCAAATGATAAAGATTATATATTGAGTGTTCTTTTAGGTGGTGTTGGAACGGGGGCCCTTAATGGATATAATCAGGGAGATCTTAACTTTAATAGGGTAGTTAAATATACTGGGCCTGCAAATGATAAAGACTTTTTACTATCAATTATATTAAACGGCGTAGGAACTTCCACAAAAACTGAAGCTCTGCCACAATAATAAAACTTACATTATGAAAAAGAATTTTTTACTTTCTGTTATTGGTTTTCTTTTTTCTCTGGCAACCTTTTGCCAAACTTCAGGCAATTATGTTTCAGCTACGATAATTCCAGGTAGTGCTTCAAATTCAGTATACATTGCTTTCATGTCTAATACAACTCTAACGAATTCAAAATTTTCCACGTTTCAATTTGCAATTGCACTTCCTTCAACTATTATTCCATTTACTGGCACAAGTATAACTTCTCTGGACCCAGCGATTTCCTATTTTCCGGTTGAGGTGAGTACTGATTTAGGAGGTTCTACCTCTTTTACAGTTTACGGTTTTAGCGGAGACGGTTCTCAAGCAGGTTCTGGGATTACTTATAATGCTGGCGTGGAATATAATATTGCTGAAGTTTTTTTTACGGGTGGAGGAGCGAATGCAATTTCAAATCTGAGAATTATTCAAATACCAAATGGTGGGATCGCTAATGGTAACGACAATTTTTATGTTGCTGACCGGGGTTTTGACGTTACAAATGCTCCAGCCCAATTTTATTCAAGAAGTCCGGCCAATGTTTCAAATGATGGTAACGGTTTCTCCGGCTATTCCTATGCAATAATTTCGTCAGGAGTTCTTCCTGTTAAACTCACCAACTTTTCAGCCATCAAAAAAAATAATGATGCTGTTCTTAACTGGCAGGTATCTAACCAGGATGCTAACTCAAGCTATTTTGAATTACAAAGAAGCTTTAATGGAACTGACTTTAAAAAAGTTGGCCGTGTGGATGTAAATCTAAGCACGGGTCTTGCGGGCAGCTACGCTTTTACTGATGTGAATGCCGCAGCTTCAAGATCAAACGTTTTATATTACAGGTTGAAGATGGTAGATAAAGATGAAAAGGTTACTTACAGCGGTATTAAAAATATAAGGTTGACAAGCAAGGCTTTTGGCGTAAGTGTGTATCCAAATCCTGCAAGGCAATTCAGCACGGTAAATATTGATCTTGAAAATGAATCTTCTATCATTCTTAGCCTTACTGATGCGACGGGTCAGCTTATTCAAAAATCACAGTTCAATGGCTTTAAAGGTTTGAATCAAAAACAGGTGGATCTTTCAAAACTTGCGAGTGGCTCTTATGTATTGAAGGTTAACGCTGGCAATGAAATACAGATACTCTCTATAATTAAAGAATAGGTAATTTTCTAAAACTAAAAAAGCCGGTACAAAAAATTTGCACCGGCTTTTTTTATGGAAATGAGATTATATACTAAATGCT
>JALYYM010000435.1 GCA_030946565.1 Bacteroidota bacterium
TTTTGTTATTATAAATACGCTCACGCTAATCACTATGCTATTTGCAAATTATGCAGGCAGCACTGGTTATTTTTACAATAAAACAGTAGCTGAGGTAAGCTACAAATATGATAGCTTATTCGCTCCGGCTGGTTATGCATTTGTAATCTGGGGCGCAATATTTTTACTCTGCGTATGCTTCGTCATCTATCAATGGTTTTTATTAAGAAATAAAAATTCATATCAATATATACATCGTACCGGCCTGTGGTTTTCTATAAGCAACCTAGCAAATGCAGCCTGGGTGTATTGCTGGACAAGCGAGATGATGGGATTGAGTGTCTTCGTGATTTTGCTGCTATTGCTTAGTCTTATTTACCTAACTATTAGCCTCCGCCTTGAACTGGATGATGTGCCGGTAAGAAGCATTTTTTTTGTTTGGTGGCCCATCACATTTTATCTCGGCTGGATAATGGTTGCAACCATCGCATGTATTGCTTCGTGGCTAACATCAATAGGCTGGAACGCATTTAATTTAGAGGGAAATATATGGACAATAATATTAATTACAATCGCTACTCTCCTCTATTTGCTCCTGATCAAAAAACGCAGTATGAGGGAAGCCGCAATGGTAGGCGTGTGGGCGTTCATTGCTATTGCTATCAAACAATGGAATACACATAGCGACGTTTCTATTGCCGCCATTATTGCCTCCGTTGCTTTAACGGCAGCCAGTATAATGCATGTTTATAAAAATCGGAAGTATAACATCATTGCTAAATTGCAAAGAGGCGAATGGTAAATTGAGATGAAGATTTGTGCCGCAACATGCCACATCAACAGAATGTTTTCTAAAGTTATGTTTTCATAAATGGCCTAATGGCTGAAAAAAGAAATTGTAATTTGCGCACAATTTTTAATTTACCCTCCCTGCTTTTGAATAAAGTTTTGATCATTATTTGTTTAAAAATTTCTTTATGAATATTGGTATTGTATGCTATCCTACTTATGGCGGAAGCGGCGTATTGGCAACGGAATTAGGAAAGGCGCTTGCAGACAAAGGGCACAACATTCATTTCATTACTTACCAGCAGCCGGTAAGATTGGGCGGCTTTCACGCAAATATTTTTTTTCATGAAGTAAGGGTGCCTACCTATCCGCTCTTTGACTATCCGCCTTACGAGACTGCCCTTGCAAGCACAATGGTTGATGTAATTATTAATAATAACGTGGAGTTATTGCATGTGCACTATGCCATACCACATGCTTCTGCAGCCTACATGGCACGGCAAATACTGGCGAAAGAAGGAATAAATATACCGGTAATCACCACGTTGCATGGAACAGATATCACCCTGGTTGGCCGTGATAAAACATATTCGCCTGTTGTAACTTTTTCCATGAATGAAAGCAATGCCATAACCGCCGTATCAAAAAACCTGCGGGATGAAACGTATAAGAGTTTTAAAATAGAAAAGGAGATAGAGGTCATTTATAATTTTGTGGATGTGAACCGTTTTAACCGCAAGCCCGTAACCGCATTCAAACAGGTGATTGCGCCAAATAATGAAAAAATCATATTGCATGCTTCTAATTTCAGGAAAGTAAAAAGAGTAGGAGATGTGGTAAAAGTCTTTGAGCAATTGAACAAAAAAATTCCGTCTAAACTTTTATTTGTGGGTGATGGGCCGGAACGTTCTTATGTAGAAAGGTTGTCCCGTGAATGTGATTGTCATAATGATATAAGATTTCTGGGCAGGCAGGAACAAATGGAAGATATACTGGCGATATCAGACCTGTTCATTTTGCCAAGTGAATACGAAAGTTTCGGCCTTGTAGCTTTAGAAGCAATGGCAGCCAGCGTTCCGGTGGCATCAACTAACGTTGGCGGGCTACCCGAAATAAACATAGATGGTGTCACAGGTATTCTCAGTGATGTGGGCGATGTGGATGATATGGGTAAGAGAGTCATAGAGCTTTTATCAAATGAAACTACCCTGGCTCAAATGAAAAAGGACGCATTATTACAAGCCAAAAAATTTGACATTGATAAAATCGTACCTGAATATGAAAATCTTTACAAGAAAGTTTTAGGAGCATCGTTAGAATAAAATTGTGTGAAATGCGACAGGTTATCTTAACCTAAAGTGAATAAAATCAATTAACCTATCAACTCATAAACCAATAAGCAGGGTCACTATTTTCTCAACCATTGCTCCGGGTTAATGTTATTACTTTCCTTCATGAGAATAAAATCAACCTGGCCCTGGCCTTCATCATTAGCGCCTGCTTTACCTATTACCTCGCCGGTTTTAACCACATCCCCTTTCTTTACATTTGCAGAACCAAGATTGCTATAGACGGTAAAATATTTTCCATGTTTTAGGAATACGGCCTGGTTGTCTTCAATATAACTAACTAGTGTTACCTCTCCATCAAAAACTGCTTTTACTGGTTCGCCCACTTTTGCCCCAATAGTTACGCCCGGGTTTTCATAATCTATTCCCCCCGGTAATACATTTGCACCAAAGTGAGCAATAATATATCCGGCAGC
>JALYYM010000446.1 GCA_030946565.1 Bacteroidota bacterium
TTTCATTCAGCTTTTAGTAGTTCTACGATGGCCACAGTAAATTCATAACCAGTATAATTGAGTAATGCTTCTCTTGTGCAGCGGATACAACCAGTATATCTTTGTACCAGAAGTTGATTGATGTTCAACAAACATTAATCGAAATATCCAAATCCACTGAAAAGAGCCAACTATCCAATTATCAAATAGAAAAGTCACAATCCGATATCAGTCAACTTCTGTTTTTTTCTTTTATCCAATACCTCCGAATAACTAACAAATCCTGTAAAAACTATCCAACCAATCATCCTGTTATAAAATACCAACCCTGGAATTAAAATTATTTAAGCCTGCAGTAATGTGGGCTTTTATTATGCATCGCTGCCTCAGGGTTGCTTCTGCTGTATTGATTTTTTTGTTCCATCGGAATTCGTTAAACAACTTGGGTATTTACTTTCACTCAGCTATCTAAAATATCAAAATTTCTTTCTGATATTTACTTAAAAATTTCACCTCAAAAATTTAATGCTTGATTAAAATAGCTGCGGATAAACGAAAACATTTTTTTGTAGGCATCCTGATGGGAGCTGTACTGCAATTGTCAGCCTGGTACTTACTGCCAGGGCATTTTGTTTTGGGAATAGTTCTTACTTTTATTGTAGTGATTGCAATTAGCTATGGCTTTGAAGTATTGTCTTTGATTACTGGAAAAGGGCATTACGAAATTTTAGATGCCGTAGCAGCAATAATCGGAGGCGCAATAGGGATGGGAATTATTTTATTGATCGAATACTTTCATCATAGTCTTCCTTCTGCCAATTAAAATTCTATGCTAACCGGTTTTATCAATTTAGGGATTTATTATTTCCGTATAACCCATTACTTTTTTACCATCGTTGTAAATAAAATTTTCCCGTCTGCATTTATGTATTGAACAAGCATTTCCGTTCCGGTTATTGCAGCAGTTAAAAACCCATGATCTTGCGCTGTAAATTTAGTATATGGAGCACTCGTAACCGCTGTAGACTCCGAGCCTGCTCCTGATATAAACTGGTAAAAATGATAACCCTTTTCCTGGTCCACTTCCAACTGGTGCTCGTGCCCACAGAAGTAGGCATCTACTTTATACTTTTCAAAAATTTCACGAAAGGCATCAATCATATCTCCAAGCTTGCCTTTTCTTTTGCCGGCTGAATATAAAGGATGATGACCTACTACAATCTTCCAGGTGGCTGTGCTGTTCTTTAATCCATTGATAAGCCAATTTCTTTGTGCTGCTGTATCATTTCCTGCAACATGCGCTGCATAATCCGGTTCGCTGTAATAATCTTTTTGAAAAGGGGTTGTATCAATAAAAAAGAATTCAACAGTTTTTGAACTATCGCCTTTTATATTTTTCTTGATGCTGAAATATCTTGCCGGCATGTGCCATCTTGCACTTATTTTGCTATAGGCCACCTCAGCATCAGGATTGGTTTTATAATCATGGTTACCAAGAACAACATACCAGTTTATATGGGTTGGGTAGGTCTTGTACACGTCTTCATACGCATATTTCCAGGCAGGATCATACTCGCTTATAACGCCATTAGGATAAATATTATCACCTGTAGAAATAATAAATGATGCATCAACGCCAATGACAGCGCTACCCAGTTTCTCTGCCACTGCTGCCTGGTAATAATCGCCATACCTGCCCCAATCACCGATAACACAAAAACTCAATCCCTTTACTGCTTTCAAATTTTTTATGACTGGGCCGTGGTAACCGGTTGCTTCTTCTTTTAAATAGTTATTATTTTGAGAAAATGATAGTAAGCCCGATGAGACCAACGTCACCAGGAAAATTAGTTGTTTCATTATGGTTGTTGAAAAAGGAAAGTTGGTGATTACTTATTCATTAATGCTTGTTACCACGGTCATCACTTGTATACGCACCAATGTCATTGTTATAAGTTGGATTACCTGCGTTAAGTGCAGGTGAGCCAACTTGTAGATGGAAATCGTTTTTATTTTTTGCACCATTCGGCGCTAATACTGTTCCATCAAAACTTACAAAGGAGGGATTTGAATTTCCAACGCCGGTTGATATTATGTCCGTAGGTTGTGGCATACCTAGTCCATCAGAAGGATAGAAATTATCTCTTAATGAAATAGAAACTGCAGGCGTCGTAGTATTATCAGTAAAGTTATCAATAGAGGCGTAAAACAGATTATTGCCATAGCTGGTAGTCAGATCAGCATCAGTGAAAATTTCCAGCCCCTGGTAATTATTCACCATAATGTTATTGAATATTCTGCCAATTGCGTTTACGCCAACTGATATACCTCTTCCCGGTTCAGCGGCGCCTCTTCTCCACCCGTTGGAAACAAGTGTATTATTATTTACGTCTACTTTAGTTTGCGGAAAGGGGACTGTTGAACTTGTTTCCAATTTTATACCTGACCCTGCCTGACTGTAAATTACATTGTATGCAACCACACCCGTTACACCACTTTTCAGGTTTATGGCTTCTCCATCTGTACTGCCTGAAGATGTAATTGTATTCCGAAGGATGGTTATTGAAGCACCGCTTTGTAATCTTATTAAATCATCCTGCCCGTTTGTAAACCATGAATCTTCAATATCAACATTGATCTTTGCATTTACAAACAAAGATTTTCTCGCACTTCCTGATGGATCAGGGCCGCCCGTATTCTCTACGTGAGTCCATTTAATGGTTACAGCCTGTGCACTGTCGCACTGGAAGCCGCCCCAGGAGCCTGGTGTATTTGAATCTGAATTAAATGATACCGGTTCTGCCTGTGTGCCCTGTAATAATAATACCCCTTGAACAGAAACCTGGGCATTATTTTTTACAATAACATTTGCACCCGGTTGGGCATATAGTGTATCACCTTTTTGTACGGTTACGTCACTAATAATATAATAGGTTTTGCCTTCCAGCAAAGTGCCTTTGGCAAATGCCGGTATGGTATCGCTGCTTATAGCATTTGAAGATGGTAATGCCACATTATTAAAAGT
>JALYYM010000451.1 GCA_030946565.1 Bacteroidota bacterium
AGTGATGTACAATTGAAAGATGCATCGGCGAATATTGCTAATACCGGAGGCGAATTAAAGTTGTTTGAAGAGCAGGTAATTTCTTTATTGAAAAATAAAGAAACGGAGGAAAGGAAACTGAATGAAGCTGACCAGGCTTTTTATAATTTAAGAAATGCACTTGCTGAAAAAGAAAGTGAATTACGCACAAAACAAAAAGCTAAAGAACAAACTGATCATTTACTGAATGAAATAAAAGACAGGCTGAATGAACTGAAGCTGCAGGTGGCCGGCATGAAAGAGCGGTTGCATGTGGAATTTAAAATTGACCTTGATGCAATTCTTGATGAAGAAAGAACGTCAGCCGTGCCGCTTGATGACCTGCAGGAAAAAAGCGACCGCATGAAAAAGCGGCTGGATAATATGGGTGAAATAAACCCGACGGCCATTGAAGCTTACACGGAAATGAAAAAGCGTTATGACTTTATCATTGAGCAAAAAACTGATTTGGTTACGGCCAAACAATCTTTGTTGCAAACGATAGAAGAAGTAGAAACTACCGCCAATCAAAAGTTCCTGGACACTTTTAATAAAGTGCGGGATAATTTTCAAAATGTATTCCAGGCATTATTTACAGAAGACGATACCGCAGATATGGTGCTTGATAATCCTGATAATCTTGCGGAGACCGGCATTGATATTATTGCCAAGCCAAAAGGTAAACGCCCGACAAGCATTACACAATTAAGTGGTGGAGAAAAAACACTTACCGCGACAGCTTTGCTATTTGCTATCTATCTTATAAAGCCTGCTCCTTTCTGTATTCTCGATGAAGTGGATGCGCCGCTTGATGATGCGAACGTGGGTAAGTTCACGCAAATGATCAGGAAGTTTAGTAAAGAATCTCAATTCATTATTGTAACACACAACAAAATGACGATGGCTTCTGTTGATGTTATCTATGGTGTGACCATGCAGGAAGCAGGCGTAAGTAGGTTGGTGCCAGTGGATTTCAGGGGATTGGAGCATGAGTTGGTAAATTAGTAAGACTGCTAATTATACTGCCCAATTGATAAAAAAATAATGGTAATCGCCTTGGTTAATGTCTGTCCACGAGTCCAAAAAAATGAAATGGTTCGTAGAACACGAACCATGGCAAGTAATAATCTGGCAGTGATGACGTAAAATTTATTAGAATCAGAGATGAACTTTAAGTACTAAAAATGGAGTGGTTTTAAAAGCAATAGGACCTGGTGTTACTATTGAGTTTTTTTGATTAACGAATGTTATTAAAATATTTTTTCGTTTATTTTTTGAAGACCATGCGAAAAACGGTATACTTGATAACATACTTAATAGCCCTAATGCTTCAAAGCCAAGTCCATCAAAATTCAGGAAAGCGCCATTTGCTTTAACACTTTTACCATGAATGATTCCTGCCGTGATAATTAGGGCAGCACCCGATCCAAGTAACACATATCCTGTCGTTTTTTGATTTTTACTTTTGTGCAAATAATAATTTTCTTCCACCGCTTTTGTTTGGCAATACGAGGAAAGGGAAAATAGTATAAGCATGCATATCGAAATAATATTTTTCATAATCCCTAGATTTTATTGCTGTACTATAGAAAGAAAATTATTCCTCAATAAATTATTTTAACTCTGTAATTTAATATAGTTATTTGAGACTTTATTTGATTGCTTTTGCCAAGGTTCGATGTCTTACGAATCGGAAAAAAGAATGGTTCATAACACGAACCATTGCTGCGGAATCACACAAAATCAATTGTCCCTTTGCCATGCTTTGTCTCTTATTTGTTCGAGTGTAATATTTTCATGTTTCCAGATTCCAAAAACCTCATTTAAAGGATTTTTCTTTCCCAATTCAATTTTAAGCTTGAAATCTTTCTGAATTTTATATTCCAGTTTATTTGTGTCAAAATTCTTAAAGTAAAAAAGATAAATAGTTTCAGAAATTTTATCGAAATAAACAATATCTTTTTTGTTAGCTTTAGTCTCCTCAATAAGCTTTGACAGGTATTTTGTAAGCAATAAAAGAAAGCTTGCATACATGGTATCGCCCAGTGAATGGCTTACAAAAAGCCGGAGATTAAACATCTCCTCTCCAAGCTTTATATTTTTATCCCTAATTAGGCCTGATAAACTTTCCAGTTTTTCGTCTTTTTCCAAATCAAGTTCAACAGTTTTCATACGTTATTCTTTATCGTAAATTACAAATAATCATTGTCAAAAAGTTTAATACTTTTAAAATAATTGAATCACAATAATCCCAATCATTCTAAAAAATCACAGACCAGACATCTGTCTAATATTTCCCTTTCCACTCGCTAAAAAAACACTCTTTTCATCCTTCGCTTTTCGGCAAACGTTGAAGCTTTCTTTATCTCCCCGGTTCGAGCCCACGAACGGGAAAAAGGAAATCGTTCGTGGGACACGAACCATGGCGTTATCTTCTCCAAAATTCATAAAGGAAAATTCTCAATATTCTTCTGAGAAAAAAGGGTGATTCGCAACAAAATTTTGTCTTACACCACTCCTCTTAGGGGAAATTTAGAGGGTCGTTTAGAGAGCCTTCTCTATCTTCCCAATATTCCCTTTCCCACCCGCTAAAAAGACGCTCTTCCCCTTCTTTGCTTTCCTGCACACATGAAAGCTCTCGCTTGAAATGGAAGTCCACGTGTGTCCGTTGTCGTTAGATACATCAACCCCGGTAAGGCCGCAGGTGATCCATTTATTTTTTTCAAGATATTCTACGCAACTTCTGTAGCCATGTGGTGGAATGGAAGGGTAGCTCCAGTTTTTACCCCCATCTTTTGTTATAACACAATTTTTATTGGATGATTCCGGCGTACTAAAATCGCCGCCAACTACAATAAATGTTTTCTTGTTTTTTATAGCAACAGAGTTTGCTCCCGTAGTTTCTTTTCCCTGCAAAATGGGAAGATCAATTTTTTTATCTCGTATAAATAATCTTGAATGAAGGCCGCCGGTAACAAAGCAGGCAGCATCATTGCCAAGCTTTCTTACGTTCGTTCCGCTTGCAGCAAAACATGCCTCGCCATTATCTGCTACAGGATAATTTTTTTTAGGAATGCTGCGCCATATTTCACCGCCATCAAAAGTGCGGGCGATAAAAAATTTTCCATCTATTGGATCGCCAATGACAATTCCACTTTGTATATTCCAGAATTCCATTGCATCCAGGAACATGCCCTTCGTTCTATTCTCATAAACTATTTTCCAGTTTTCACCACCATCAATTGTTCTTAAAATATAAGCAGGTTCGTCAACACCCATAATTACAGCCTGCGTTTCATCAAAGGCTTCAATATCGCGAAAGTCGGTTTTCTCAAATCCTTTCACCTGTATCCACTTCCAGGTATTACCACTATCAAGAGAGCGGCCCACCATACCATTGTTGCCACTTACCCACACGATGCGATCATCAACTACACTTAATCCGCGAATGGAAGAATTGGTGCCGGCGCTTAGGATTTTTATTTGCTGGGCCTGAATGTTTGTACAAATAAGAACAGATAAAAAGAAAATATTTTTCATAAAAGATGGTAGAAAATTAATCGCGGGTAATAATTTATATGCGGATAAAGTTAAGTAAAGATGCCCAATGCTATCTCTGTACAAGTGAGTGACACAACTGGGTTGCCCAAAGAAATCATTGCTGGTAAACAAAAATTTTTTTACTTGAATAAAGTGTAAATTCAAATAGCCACTCAAACTTTTAAACTCTAAAGTATTTTATACATTTGAGCCATGAGTTATAATTATCTCCCGCTTGATAAGAGCATGCTTACTTTTCAACAGGTAAAGCATTTCCTGCAATACAAACAACTGGTGTCTATCACATTTGCCGCCCATGAAGCGATCTCCAAATGCAGAGTTTACCTGGATGAAAAACTGGAAAAATCTGATGAACTTTTTTACGGTATTAATACAGGTTTTGGTTTTTTACAAAATGTACAAATAGATAAAAAACAATTGCGCATACTGCAAAGTAATCTACTCTTATCGCATGCCTGTGGTATGGGAGAAGAAGTGCCGGAAGAAATTGTAAGGCTGATGATGATGCTTAAAATAAAATCGCTTAGCTATGGATTTTCCGGTGTTGGAATAGATGTAGTGAAACGGTTGATGGATATGTATAACAATGATGTGCTGCCGGTAATATATACACAAGGATCATTGGGTGCATCCGGTGATCTTGCACCGCTGAGCCATCTTTGTGTTCCATTGATTGGTATGGGCGAGGTAAGAGTAATGGGAGAAAAGATGCCGGCATCAGCCGCTTTGAAAAACAAAGATTGGCAGGCGATTGATCTGCAAAGTAAAGAGGGGCTCGCGCTTATTAACGGCACACAATTTATGAGCGCTTATGGAATGTGTGCGCTTATAAAATCTGAAAAATTAATTCAATGGGCAAATATTATTGCCGCCATTTCTTTCGATGCATTTAACTGTAATCATGATTGCCTGAATGGAAAGCTGCATTCAATAAGAGATCACGATGGGCAGGTATCTGTTGCTGCTGAAATGAGAAAACTTTTGGAAGGCAGTGAAATAGAAGCATTGCAGAAAGGCCGTTTGCAGGATCCATATTCATTTCGCTGTATGCCGCAGGTACATGGCGCTACAAAAGATACATTTGAATTTGTACTGAATACTTTTATAAAAGAAATCAATTCAGTTACGGACAATCCAAATATTTTTCCTGATGATGACCTTATCTTAAGCGGCGGAAATTTTCACGGTCAGCCGTTAGCGTTAGGTTTGGATTTTTTAGCGATTGCCATGAGTGAGCTCGCCAGTATCTCGGAACGGCGCACGTACCAACTGCTAAGTGGAGATCGTGCATTTCCGCTTTTCCTCGTTAAGAATCCGGGGTTAAATTCGGGTTTAATGATTCCGCAATATACGGCTGCAGGCATCGTAAGCGAGAATAAACAATTATGCACACCCGCTTCAGTGGATTCTATTTCATCATCCAACAACCAGGAAGATCACGTAAGCATGGGCGCTAACGCAGCGACAAAATGTATGCGTGTAATTAACAATGTGGAAAAAGTATTGGCCATTGAATTACTTACTGCTATACAGGCAATCGAGTATCGCAGGCCACTAAGGTCATCTGCCATACTCGAAAATATAATTACAGCCTTCCGGGAAAAAGTTTCCTTTAATGAAGCCGATCGATTCTTACATGATGATATGGTGAAAGCGGTTAGATTTATACAGAGTTACGAAGTAGATTATCAAGGATCATAAGCTAAAAATTGAAAGGCAGTTAATCTGCAAGTGGCCCTTTGACAAGCTCAGGGTGACAAGGCTCTTAGGTATTTAGAAAAGGAAGTAATGCTATAAACCTATTCAAAAAAATATAAAAGCTTTGTCATGCAGAGCTTGTCGAAGCACTACTTGTCATGTATTGATACTATGAAATTATCTTATAATTATTCAGTTTACGTTGTAGAATGCAAAGATGATTCGTATTATATTGGCGTCACAAATGATTTAGACAGAAGATTATGGGAACACTTTACAGGCCTTAGTATTGAATGTTATACATATTCGGGAAGGCCTGTTGTTTTGAAATATTTTGAAACTACTCATGATATAAGACAGGCTTTCTTAAGAGAGAAACAATTAAAAGGCTGGTCAAAGAAAAAGAAAGAAGCTTTATTTAAAGAAGACTGGAATGAATTAATGAAATTATCAAAAATCATCAGTTGAAAAATTAAAAAATAATTGTCTGCAAGTGGCCTTCGGCAAGCTCAGGGGGACGAGGCCATTTAAAGTCAGGAAAAATGTTTTTGCAACCTTCTTTAACCACAAAGCTTTGTCAGGCTGAGCTTGTCGAAGCATCGAAGTTACAAGCATGATAATAAAATAATTGACATTATGAATCTGGTATCACAAATTAAATACGATCCCAATAAATACGCAACTCCAACGGGCACAAAGCTTACCTGCAAAGGCTGGATACAGGAGGCTGCTTTAAGAATGCTATTGAACAATCTTAATCCTGACGTAGCAGAACGCCCTGATGATCTGATTGTATATGGAGGGAGAGGTAAAGCAGCAAGAAATTTTGAAAGCCTTGACCTTATTATCAAAGCACTAAAAGATTTGAATAATGATGAATCTTTATTGATTCAAAGTGGTAAGCCTGTTGGTATTCTTCAAACACATACCAACGCCCCGCGGATTCTTATATCCAATTCACAGCTCGTTCCCAAATGGGCTACATGGGAACACTTTGATGAACTTGAAAAAAAAGGATTGATGATGTTCGGACAAATGACTGCAGGCTCATGGATATATATCGGCAGCCAGGGAATTGTACAAGGCACTTATGAAACATACAGCGCGGTTGCCAACAAACATTTTGGAGGTACGTTAAAAGGAACGCTGAATGTAAGCGCTGGCCTTGGCGGTATGGGTGGCGCACAGCCGTTGGCAATAACGATGAATGAAGGTGTGGCATTAATTGCAGAGGTAGAGAAGTGGCGGATAGAAAAGCGTTTGCAAACAAAATATTGTGATGAGCTGATTGAAGATATTGATGAAGCGATTAATAAAGCGATGGAATACAAAGCACAAGGGAAAGCAATGAGTATTGGCGTTCACTGTAATGCGGTGAATTTATTGCAAAGGCTTATTGAAAGGAATATTGTGCCCGATACGCTTACAGATCAAACTTCGGCACATGATCCGCTAATAGGTTATGTGCCGAACACTTTAAGTAATGAACAGGCAAATATATTAAGAGCACAAAATCCCGAACAATACCTTGAACTTTCTTATCAAAGCATGTACCTGCATGTACAACTCATGTTACAACTCATGGAAAAAGGCGCCATCACTTTCGATTATGGAAACAACATAAGAGCAAGAGCATACGAGCATCAAATAAAAAATCCGGAAGTAGTAAAGGGCATTCAAATTCCACCTTCAGGGGGCGAAGGGGGTTTTCCCGGTTTTGTTCCGGCATATATACGTCCCTTATTTTGCGAAGGCAAGGGGCCTTTCCGCTGGGCAGCTCTTAGCGGCGATCCGGAGGATATACGTGTAACCGACGACGTTATGATAAAATTATTTCCGGAAAATAAGGAAATGATACGTTGGATAAACATGGCGCAGCAAAAGATCGCTTTCCAGGGATTACCTGCACGTATATGCTGGATAGGGCAGGGGGACAGGGAAAAAGCAGGCCTTGCTTTTAATGAACTTGTGAGAACCGGCAAAGTAAAAGCTCCAATAGTAATCGGTCGTGATCACCTTGATACTGGCTCGGTAGCGAGTCCTAACCGAGAAACTGAATCTATGCTTGATGGCAGTGATGCAGTTGCGGACTGGCCAATACTAAATGCTTTGGTAAATACTGCAGGCGGCGCAAGTTGGGTAAGCCTCCATCACGGAGGTGGCGTTGGTATGGGCTACAGCATTCATGCGGGAATGGTAATCGTTGCTGATGGCACTGATGAAGCTGCATCTAAGCTTAGCCGCGTGTTACGTAACGACCCGGGACTTGGTGTGATACGCCATGCTGATGCAGGTTATGATGTAGCGAAAGATTATGCAAGGAGGTTTGGATTAGATATTAGAGAAAGACTTAAGAATGTATAAAAGGGTAAAAGAAAAATAACGGATTAAGAAGATCAATCATTTTCTTCTCCAGGCTTTCCAATGATAGATAAGACTATCAGCATTTACATACATATCTTTTTTGAATGAATATTCCAGGCCGGTATAGTTTCCATTCATCACGCTTGTATAATCCAGCCGTTCTTTGTAAGTAAGAATTTGTCCATTTTTTCCATCGGTAGATGTGCTGTCAGGCCGGCCCCATTGTTTTATAAGTTGTGATTTAGGCTGGCCGATCCATTCATTGAATAAAGCGTTTTCTTTTGTATCACTTATTTTTCGTGAAGAGCCACAACTTATAAAGAAGATCGGGAATATTAAAGCAGAAAGAAAAAATATTTTTTTCACCAGGTTGCTTTTTGTTAGATTAGTTTCTCAATGCAATGAAGAGCGAAAAGCTACATAAAAAATAGGAGTATTTAGTAAAATATTATCATCTTATTAAAACAATATTTAATTAAAAAATTAAGCGCTTACATCGTAAAGAAAGATGAGTAACCATTCTATAAATCCCTTAGAGACTATTTGTGGGTAGAAAACCAGGTTTAAAAACACGAAACATTCCTAAGGAACGTATGGTGCATTATGTATTTTATGTTTCTACCCACCAAATGTGCCTAATGGCACAGTTAAAAACAACGAAACAAACAATGCGAAATTGACATTGCGAACTAAAAGCTTAATTCTGAAAAATTAAATGCCCGCATAGCCCATTTATCATTATTAAATAAATATCCTTCCACAATTTGATCTTCGCGTAGTGAAAATAATGTTGGTTAGGCACTCAATATTTTTTAAGGAAGTACTTATGCAAAGTAATTTTTTGTTTTCTTTACCGGGTGTACTTTCACAATATGCCCGCAACCCATCCATATCTTAAGCAACTTCTAACTGCTATTTCTTTAGAAGAAAAAGAAGAAATAAAACGTTACAGCTTTGATCAGCAGCATACTTTAAAATCATTGAAGGCAGAGGGCCTCGCGTTGCATCCCATCATGGTTATGCGTAAAAATTTCGGCTATGCTGATTATCCCGAGATTAGCTTCAGGCTTCCCTTTCCAACGGATACTAATTACTTTAGAGACGGTATTGCAATTGAATGTT
>JALYYM010000463.1 GCA_030946565.1 Bacteroidota bacterium
CCTTTATTGCTTCTACCCAAAGC
This sequence comes from Bacteroidota bacterium, assembly GCA_030946565.1. Next base: position 24 of record JALYYM010000463.1, read on the forward strand.
CGGTTTGTATTGAGGCAGGGAATCATTTCAAAAGATTCTCCGCCCGCATTCATAAAAATTTCTCTTCCTCTTATTTTAATCTCCTCCAAAGTTTCAAGGCAATCGCTTACAAAAGCCGGGCAAACAATCAATAATTTTTTTATTCCCTCTGCAGGCATTTCTGCCAGCCTGATATCAGTGAAAGGTGTCAGCCAGCCTTTCCCTAATCTTGATTGAAATGAAACGCTGTATTTGTTTTTAGGAATTTGTAATCTTTCAGTAACCAGCCTTGTAGTAGTAAATACCTGGTGCCTGTAGCAATGCGCATGCGCTGGTGAAGGCACTTCGCAACAGTTTTCTACCTGCAGGCAATGGCTTCCGGTAATATCGCTTTTACGAATATGCCTCGCCGGTACGCCGTGATAACTGAAAAGAAGATGATCATAATCCTTTTGAACGTATGGCCTGAACACTTCTGCAAGCGCATCAATATAATGTGGTTCATTATAAAAAGGATCAATAAAACTTAGCTTGAATGAATATTTTTTCTTTTGATAAATTTCTTTAGCGTATTCAACGGCAGTTTCATAACTCGACATGGCATAATGAGGATAAAGCGGTAGCGCAATTACCTCTTCAAGGTTTGGTGAGCGTTGCAATAAGGCATTGAATGCTTCTTCAGGTGAAGGATTGCCATACCTCATCGCGATTTCCACAGGCTCGTCAATTTTGCTTTGTAATGCCGACTGTAGCTGCCGGGTTAACACAACTAACGGAGAACCTTCTTCGGTCCAGATAGTCTTGTAGGCTTCTGCTGATTTCGGCGCCCTGAAAGGAACAATGATGCCTTTCACCAGCAAAGCCCGCATCAGCCACGATTTATCAATCACCCTTTCATCCATTAAAAACTGGTCGAGGTATTTTTTTACATCAGCAACATCAGTAGAGTTTGGAGAACCAAGGTTCATCAGCAATACTCCTTTCTTTGATCCACTATTCATTACTTCTTATAATTTTGGCAAATGTATGGCCCGAAAAAAAATAAACAAGAAAGTGTTTATCTTTCATTTGACAGTTACCCATAAATAATTCTTTTCATCTTCTTATGACTTTATCATGACTTTTCAGGAAGTTCCTCAAAATATTTTTGCAACCATAGATGTTTATAGAAACGACACATAATTTTCTAAACAATTTTTGTGTTGCCGGTATCAACTACCGCAAAAGTGATATTAGTATCCGTGGTAAATTTTCTCTTCTGCCGGAACAAACGATTTTGTTATTAAAGCAGGCTGTTGCCAAAAAATTTCCTTCGTGCCTGGTCCTTTCCACTTGTAACCGCACAGAAATTTATGGTATCTGCGATCACCCACACGAGCTTATTGAAATGCTTTGTATGCATACGCATGGAAATATGCAGGAATTTATTGTACACGGTTATAAGTTTCAAGGGCCGGGCGCAGCAGAACATTTGTTCAAAGTGGCAGCAGGACTGGATTCGCAGATCATTGGCGATTATGAAATTTTATCACAATTAAAGCAGGCTGCAAAGATCTCGAAGCAATATTATTGTATGAACAGTTTTATGGAGCGTGTTGTAAATTTTGCATTACAGGCTTCAAAAGAAATTAAAACAAAAACCAGGTTAAGTTCAGGAACTGTTTCCGTTTCTTATGCTGCTATTGAGATTATAAAAGAAAAAGTTAGGGAGACTTTTAATAAAAAAATTCTTTTGGTTGGCACCGGGAAATTTGGAAATCATGTAGGTAAAAATCTGCAGAGTTATATTCCGGATGCTGATTTGTTTTTTACAAACCGCACAGATAAAAAAGCTTTGGAGCTTTCGCAGCAATGTGATGCAACATTTGTTCCTTATGAAAATTTAATAGAAAATGCGAATGATGCAGATATAATTGTGGTAAGCTCAACTGCAGATAAATACACGATTCTTCCCGCCTTTTTTACTACTAAAAAGTCACGGCTAATTTTAGATCTGTCAGTTCCGCAAAACGTAGACCCTGCCGTAAAAAATTTACCGGGTGTAGAATATCTGAATGTTGATGAAATATCTGTGATTCTTGATAAAACAATTTTATTAAGGCAGGCTGAGATTCCAAAGGCTTTGGAAATTATTGAGTTCACCATGCAAAGTATGATGGAATGGTACCGCAGGCAATCTAACAGCCCGCTTTTACGCAAAATAAAAAAGCAACTGCAGCAATTAAACGAACTTCATTTCAACAATGAATGTGGTGAAGAAAAAATTCATAAAGCAGTATCTTCACTCGCTATACAGTTGGATAATGAAAATAATAAAGGTTGCCAATGCATTAGTACTTTAAGCCTTTACCTTCACTTGAATTGAAACAGGTAATTAAGATAGGAACCCGCGAAAGCCAATTGGCGGTGTGGCAGGCTACACATGTACAAAACTTTTTAAAAAAAAATGATGTTGCATCGGAGCTTGTTTACATTAAAAGTGAGGGAGACATTGATACCATCACGCCTTTATACGAATTAGGTGTCCAGGGAATTTTTACCAAATCACTTGATGCAGCATTGCTGAATGGCCGCATTGATATAGCGGTTCATTCAATGAAAGATGTTCCCACAAAACTTGCTAAAGGAATTCAACAAGCGGCAGTATTAAAAAGAGCTTCTTATAAAGATATTTTCGTTTACAAAAACGACCCTTCATTTTTAGAAGATAGAAATAGTGTTGCGACGATTGCAACAAGCAGTATTCGCCGTATGGCCCAATGGCTTCATCGTTATCCCCATCATACTATAGAAAACTTAAGAGGAAATGTAAACACAAGATTGAGAAAGGTGAGTGAGCATAATTGGAACGGTGCCATCTTTGCTGCGGCTG
>JALYYM010000327.1 GCA_030946565.1 Bacteroidota bacterium
TTAAATACATTTAGCGTTGCTATTATCCCTTATACATTTGAACATACCAATATGCAAAGCCTTCAAAAGGGAATGCAGGTAAATATTGAGTTTGATATGATTGGAAAATATATAAATCGTCTTCAATCGCTTCCCTAAATGACCGAAAACGGTGAGTAAAACTCAATTCTCATAAACGCTTTTATCTTTCATAGCTGAGCTGATGGCTTTATCCATTACCCTCTCTGCGTACGGCCGGGAAATATCATTCAGCTCTTCAATTTTTGAATGAATCAAATCTTTGTCTTCCATGGTGAGCGCCAATTGCAGCGCCTGCATCGCATTGGCGGTGTTGATCAATTCTTCCTGCTGCAATTCTTTTGAATTCTTTTGAATAAACTTTTCTGTTGTTTCTAAAAGTTGTTCCCCTTCCGTTCTTGCTTCTAACAATGCTCTTGTGGCAATGTCATCTTTGGCATGTGTTATTGAATCCAGCAACATTTTTTCAACTTCATCATCAGTCAATCCATATTGAGGTTGTACCTCTATACTTTGCTCCACGCCGCTTCTAAGTTCCTTTGCTTTTACAACGAGAATGCCATCGGCATTTATTAAAAAAGTGACTTCCACTTTTGGCAATCCTGCAGGCATTCCGGGTATAGCGGTAAGGTTGAATTCCGCCAGTTTGCGATTATCATTTACCAAATCTCTTTCTCCCTGGAAAACGGCTATTTTCATTCCGCTTTGCCCGTTCACCTGGGTGGTGTATTGCCTCGAAACGGTTGAAGGTATTTTTGAATTCCTTGGGATCAATACATCCATTAATCCGCCACGGGTCTCTATTCCCAAAGAAAGTGGCGTAATGTCAAGCAATAAAAAGTCTTTATTATTCCCTGCTAAAATATCGGCCTGTATAGCTGCACCCAGCGATACCACCTCATCAGGATTCACGGTGTTATTGACTTCTTTTCCAAAAAATTCAGATACATATTTAATAACTAACGGAACTCTTGTTGAGCCACCAACCATCACTACATCTTGTATATCTGCAATAGAAAGCTGCGCATCTTTTAAAGCAGCCTTGCAGGAGGCAATTGTTTTATCAATAAAAGGCTGAATCAACAATTCAAATTGGCTTTGTGAAATTTCCAGCTTCATTTCATTTACAGTAGCTGAAAAATTTTCATTTGAAGAAAGATATTTTTTTGCTTCCTCCGCTTTAAGCCGAAGCCCCTGGGAAAGCTCTTTATCTTTTTGGATATCTTCTTCGTTTAACCCTGCTTGTTGTATCCAGAATTTTACGAGTGCATTATCAAAATCATCGCCACCCAGATAAGTATCGCCGTTTGTAGAAAGCACATCAAATACACCGTTGCTTATTTTTAAAATCGAAATATCAAACGTGCCGCCACCAAGATCATACACTGCAATTGTTTTTTCTTCTTCCTTATTCAACCCGATACCATACGCAAGGCTTGCCGCTGTGGGCTCGTTGATAATGCGCAATACATCAAGGCCGGCAAGCTTTCCGGCATCACGTGTTGCTTGCCTTTCCGCATCATTAAAATAAGCAGGAACAGTAATCACCGCTTTATTTACGGGTGTTTTTAAAATATGTTCAGCCCTTTGTTTAAGCTCTTTTAAAATGAAAGAAGAAAGCTCTACCGGCGAATAAAATTTATTCCCGACCTGCACTTTTACAAGGCTTTCTGTATCGTCATCAATAATTTTATAAGTAAAAAAAGAGTTGCGTTCTTTAAGATCGTTGTAAGATTTACCCATTAATCTTTTAGCAGAAAAAATAGTGTTTTGCGGCTCTGTGATTAAAAACTCTTTTGCCTGCTCTCCCACAATTGCATCGCCTCCTTCATTGAAATGCACGACCGACGGCACTAACGAGCTACTATCATGTTCTTTCAACGCGACGGCCTGTTTTGTATCAGGGTGAATAATTGCTACAAGACTGTTTGTAGTTCCAAGGTCAATGCCCACAATTATTTCATCTTTCTGTAATGTTCCTGTCGCTATATTTATTCCAACTTTTGCCATTTTCTATTGTTCTATTTTTATATCAATTCAAATCTTTTTTCTCATTCATCTCAATCTCATAAGCTCTTTGCAATGTCAGAGGATTTTCGTTTACCTTGATTATTGCATTATTTTTTTCCATATTGAACCTCCTTTTTTCTTTGAAGGTTTTTTCTATTGCCTCAATCTCTTTTTATTTACCCTATGCTTTAATTTAATAGCATTTATTTATTTCTATTGTTACAAATTTACCTCAATTTATTTTTTCAGTTTTTTAAGTTCTTCAAAAATTAAATGCAGATCAATAGCCCGAAGGGCTTTAATACGAGTAACCCAGGGTGAAACCCTGTTAAATTAAGAAGACATGTTCATCCCAACCCCGCAGGGGTTGAACACAATCATTACAGCAAATACTTTTCGTCGAACTCTCCAAAGGAGTCCTTCGGACAATTCCATTTTCAATCAACAATCGCTTAAACTCATCATAAAAATTTTCTGTTTTATGATGCTCTTTTTGATTTTTAATATAATTAATGATCATGTCTTTTTCTCTTATAGAATAAGTGAAGGCTCCATACTTATCTTGCCAACCTTCAAATTCAGGAAACTTTCCGCTTTGTTTCATCCATATA
>JALYYM010000481.1 GCA_030946565.1 Bacteroidota bacterium
CTGCGTTGCTATTAATAATGGCAATGGCCAGTTTACAATTCAAAAGCTACCGCCTAAAGCTCAATTTTCCTCCGTAAACGCTATTCATACTTCAGATATCAATCATGATGGTAGAATCGATTTGATCGTAGGCGGTAATCAGTCGTGGTTTCCTCCACAGTTTGGGCGTTTAGATGCCAGCTATGGAGATATTCTTATAAATAATGGAAAAGGAGGCTTTACTCCCTCTGATCCTGCAGAATCAGGACTGGAAGTAAAGGGCGAGGTGAGGGATATAATACAAATTCAAACTAAAAATTACAACAACCTGCTCTTTCTCAGGAATGATGATTACCCTGTGATGTATAAGATCAATTCATCAGTAAAAAGAAATTAATCTTCATTCGTGTCCATGCTCCGCATAATCAAATATATTTTTTCTCCATTCCTTTTAATAATAATATTTAATTCTTGCAAGACTAAAAATGCTGTTGACGCTCCTATGTTCCAGGTATTAGATGCTGAGCGTACGGGTATTGATTTCAATAACAAACTTACCCCTACAGCAGACTTCAACATGTTCACTTATATGTATTTTTATAATGGAGCCGGAGTTGGTGCCGGAGATTTTAATAATGATGGGCTTATTGACTTATTTTTTTCTTCCAACCAGGGTGATAATGAAATTTATCTTAACAGTGATCATCTGAAATTTAAAGATGTTACAACTGAGGCTAAAATCCCGCAGGATAAAGGTTGGTCCACAGGGGTTTCAGTGATAGATATTAATAACGATGGATTGCTCGACATTTATATATGTAAGGTAGGTAACTATGAAACTTTGCATAGTAAAAATCAGCTTCTGATTTGCCAGGGTATAGATAAAAACGGAGTGCCATTTTATAAAGATGAAGCGCAGCAATACGGACTTGACTTTTCAGGCTTCAGCACCCAGGCGGTTTTTTTCGATTATGATATGGATGGTGATCTTGATATGTTTTTACTAAATCATTCGGTTCATCAAAATGGCACATTCGCGCCAAGAAATGTTTTTCTTGGAACCTACCATCCACTCTCGGGGGACAGGCTTTATAGAAATGATGGTAACAATAAATTCACAGATGTTACCAGGGAATCAACCATCAACAGCTCTGCTATAAGCTATGGGCTGGGCGTATGCGTTAGCGACATTGATCTTGATGGATGGCCTGACATGTATGTTGGAAATGATTTTCACGAAAATGATTACCTCTATATTAACCAGCATAATGGCACCTTTAAAGAAGATCTCACCAATCGAATAATGCATACAAGCCAATTTTCAATGGGTGTGGATGTGGCTGATATAAATAACGATGCTTATCCAGATGTAATCTCTATGGATATGCTTCCGTCTGACGGGTATATTTTAAAAAGATCTTTAGGAGAAGATGAATACAATACTTTCTATATGAAAATTGGTTACGGGTATAACTATCAATATACCAGGAACAATCTTCAGCTCAACAGGAGAAACGGTATGTTTAGTGAGACAGGACTGTATAGCGGGGTCGCATCTTCTGACTGGTCGTGGGCCCCTTTATGGATGGACTTCGATAACGACGGCCGGAAAGATCTTTTTATATCAAATGGCATCCCAAAGAGAATGAATGATATGGATTATATAAATCATATTTCAAATGAAGAGATACAAGATAAAATCCGCAATCATAAGATGGGTGATAAAGACATGGCCTTGATAAATAAATTTCCTGAAATAAAATTGCCCAATAAGTTTTTTAAAAATATGGGCGATGCAAAGTTTAAAGATTTGAAAGAGGCAATAAGCGGAGACGTGCCAACATTTTCAAACGGGGCAATCTATGCAGATCTTGACAATGATGGTGATCTTGATGTGGTGGTAAATAATATAAATGAGCATCCCTTGATTTACCAAAATACGCTCAATGATAAGGTGAAAAGGCCTTACCTGGAAATTAAATTGAAAGGGCCACCACAAAATATAAATGCTATAGGGGCAAAAATAGTTTTATATGATAGTAATGAAATTCGCAACTATGAAAAATATCCTGTAAGAGGATTTCAGTCGAGTATGGAGATTCCAATGCATGTGGGGCTGTACAAAACCAGGCCAGATTCTATGTTACTCATCTGGCCTGATAATACCTATCAAACTATTCAATGGAAAAATGCTGTGTCTTCGCAAATAAGCATGCAATATCAATCCGGCCTTCCCAAATATGATTACACAAAGCTTACCCATCATTGGAAAAACCCGACAAGGACAATGGTTGACATAACAAGGCAAACCCATCTCGAATTTAACCATATAGAAAATCCATTTATTGAATTTGACCGGGAACCTCTTATACCTTTTATGGTTTCGAGAGAAGGACCTGCACTTGCTGTAGGTGATGTAAATGGAGATGGGCTCGATGATGTATTTGTTGGCTCTTCAAAGGGAAATAAAAGCGCTATATTTTTCCAACTGCCTGGTGGCACATTTGAGCAATCAAACCAGCCGGAACTCGATAACGACAGTACCTATGAAGATGTTGATGCAACCTGGACGGATGTAAATAATGACGGTAAAAAAGACCTCGTGATTGCGGCCGGTGGCAATGAATATTATGGCAATTCTGAATTCCAGCAACCACGTGAATATTTAAATGATGGGCACGGACATTTTACCAAACTCGATCATGCATTCGATAATATATACCTGACAGCTTCTTGTGTAATAGCCTATGATTTCACAGGCGATGGATATGACGACTTATTTATTGGAGGGCGATCAGTACCATGGGAATACGGCCAGGTTCCCCGGTCTTACCTATTAGAAAATGATAAGCATGGGCATTTCAAAGATGTTACGAATCAATATAGCAAAGAACTTGCAAATGTTGGTTTTGTGCGAAGCGCTATATGGTACGACCTAAATAATGATGGGCGAAAGGATTTAATAATTTCACCAGAATGGGGAAGTGTTAGTGTTTTTATAAATGAGAAGAATGCTTTTAGAAAAAAGCAACTTACTGATAGAAGAGGTTGGTGGAATTTTACGCTGCCTGTTGATTTAAACGGAGATGGCAATATTAGCCTGGTAGCTGGAAACGAGGGGTTAAATAATCGTTTAAATCCATCTGAAAAAGATCCGGTACGACTCTACTATGGAGACTTTGACGATAATGGTAAAAAGGAACAGGTATTAACTTATTATCTCAACGGGCACGAAATTCCCTTTGCCAATAAGGATGAATTACAAAGGCAGATGCCAGTTATAAAAAAGAGATTTTTGTATGCAGAAGATTTTGCCAAAGCATCTTTGTATGATATTTTTTCTGAAAATAAATTGAAAAATTCAGATACCCTCTATGCGGATTATTTTTCAAATTCGATTTTAATAAACCAGGGAAATTTAAATTTTTCAACAGAACCTCTGCCATGGCTTGCCCAGTTGAGCCCATTAAAAGATGCTATAATTGTAAATGCAAATAATGATAACCTTCCCGATATTTTATTAGTGGGTAATTTTTATGATAACAATATTCAAATGGGAAGAAATGATGCTGACTTCGGAACTATTTTAATTAATAAAGGTAATGGCCGTTTCGATTGTGAAAATATTAATGGCCTTGAAATAAAGGGCCAGGTCCGCCACATAAAAAAAATAAATATCGGCAAGCAGGAAGCATATATTCTTGCAAGAAACAACGATAGTTTAATGGTGGTAAAATTTGCCGCTGATGTTAAACTTAAAAAATAGGATAGTAAACTTTAGTGATCCATTTTGAGGTATCGTGCACTTCCATTCTGTTTGTTATTAAAGACTCAAAGGGAATTGCCGGAGAAGTTAATTGATAGTCATCAAGGTAAGTATCCAATTGCCTGAGTGCATTTTCTGTTGTATAAATTCCGCCCTTCACTTGAGTAACTAAAATTTTTCCCGGAAACATTCTTTTTAATAAGAAAGTATCATTGCCGGGAAACTCTTTATTGACCGGGATTGCAACCATTGTTTTATAAACCCCGCTATCATATTTTATATGCAGCATTGGTGGGTTTATCTGAACTGCATTTTGGGATATAATATAATTTTGCAATTGTTGTATCAGGCTGTAAATAACTTCTGTAGAAGGGTAGGATATTGATGCGTATTTTTTTGCAATTAATGCAGTATCAGTTACTATTGTTTGTTTTATGCTAATGCCATAAATGTTGTCCTTGTTTTCAAGAAAAGCTTTAAGGTTTTTAAGGATATCATCTGGATCTTTTTTGAGTGTTTTAGTATAAAAATAATTACTTATTTTCTTAAAAGGATTTTTAGTGCCTGGCAATTGAAAGCTCCAGGTTACTAAAATGGAATCTTTACTTACTTGTAATAATTCCGCGAAGGTTTTAAATTTATTTTCATTTTTTTTCACTGCAATGTCAACGCCAGTATACGCTGCATTTTGTAAGGTATATAAATAGCTGTCATTTTCTTTTTTGTCACTGGTTGCTAAATCATCCTGTAAGCGGGAAGGCCACCATTTTATCCAGCTATTTTGAATAAATAAAAATCTTTTAGTGGCATTAATACTCGTTCTTATATAAACCTTTTTTGAAAAAGAATTGTTAGCAGGCAGCATTATAATTAGCAAGAACGAAATAATCAAAAAAAGAATTAATCCCAATAACTTTTTCATACATTAAATGGATTGCAATATATGTAAACATTTCAATTTAGAAGATCAGTCGTGTAAAGGTTTGCAGGCAAACTATTTCATTAGTCGATAAATTATGGACAATAAAAACATCGTATATTGTATGACAACTTATACAATGAAGAGGCTATATATTTTTATAT
>JALYYM010000482.1 GCA_030946565.1 Bacteroidota bacterium
TCTTTATTAAAACCTGTCGGCATACTGATAGCAGGATGCCCGGTTAAATTGGTTATAGCTGCCTGGCTGCCCACCCACGTCGGGCAAATTATCACATCATATTTTTCTATCACTTCATTTACCTGCTGCATAAGCGTGTAACGGTGCCTGTTAGCATTTATGTATTCTACCGCAGGAATAAACCTTGCTGCACGAAAATAGTTTGGCCACTCTCCTCTTCCCTGCCTCGTCATTTTATCATCAAGTCCGGTTCTTGTAAAGCCATCGAAAGCAGCGGCACTTTCAGAACCTATTACAATTCCGATAATATCAAAATTATAAATGCCGGAATCAGGGAAATCAACCGGGATCAAAGTTGCACCAGCTTTTCTAAATACATCAAGCACCGCATCTTCATTTCCCAAAGTATCTTTTTTACCAAAATAATTTTTTGCATAAGCAATTTTCATTTTTGAGAAATCAGCTTTGCCTGAATAATTAAAAGGCATGTTTACAGCGGCAGCATCTTTTCCATCCGTGCCATGCAAGTAATTAAATACAATTGCCGCGTCTTCTGCGCTACGGCAAATTGGGCCTGCTTTATCGAGGCTCCAGCAAAGCGTCATAGCGCCGCTTCTACTTACAGAGCCAAATGTTGGCCGTAATCCTGTAGCGCCACATACGGTAGAGGGAGAGATAATAGAACCGTAAGTTTCGGTGCCAATGGCAAATGGAACAAGCCCTGCAACAGTTGCCGCTGCTGAGCCTGCGGACGAACCGCTCGAGCCTTCGAGCATATTCCAGGGATTTTTTGTGCGGCCGCCAAACCAATAATCATCCATGGCCAAAGCACCTAAAGTTAACTTGGCAATAAGCACAGCGCCAGCTTCTTTTAATTTCGTGTACACATAACTGTTATTGTCTATCACCTGGTCTTTATAAGGCTCAGCACCCCATGTTGTTTTTGTTCCCTTTACAGCGAACAGGTCTTTCAGTCCATAGGGAATACCGTGAAGTAAACCACGGTACTTTCCTGCAGCAATTTCTTTATCTGCTTCAGCAGCCTCTTTCATGGCAATATCTTCTGTAAAGGAAATAACACATTGAAGCGTGTCACCATATTTTTTCAGGCGATTAATAAAAAACCTGGTAAGCTCGACAGAAGATATTTTTTTGTTCTTTATTAAAGAAGCTAATTGAGAGATGGAATAAAATGCCAGGTCATTTTTATTTGCAGGTATATTTACGCCTGGGGGAATAGAAAAATTTACCGGTAATTGCTTTTGATTGAGATGCATATAAGGCAGCAGCGGACTTTCTGCCATGGTCATTGGGATAGAATTGTCAAGAGAGTAACGATGCAACTTGTCATATTCCTTTGCCCTGTCTTGCACGGAGCCTAAAAGTGAATCTTCTTTTGCTTCAGTAAAATGAACGCTGATAACCTTCTCAGCGGCATTGATATCTTTTACAGTAATAGTATCCTGTGCTAAACAACAATTGGAAATTAAAATTGATAAGAATAAATATTTTTTCATTGCGATAATTAAGTTTTTTAAAACTACTTATTTTTTATCGCAGAAACCTTATTGATTATTCCGGCAAGAACTAAATCTTTCAAAAGTTGCGGTGAGTTTCTGACCTAGCAATTTGCAGCATAAATAATTTTATGAATTACTTCGATATAAGGTGTCTGGCCAACAGAAGGGTTTTTTATTTCGATGTACTAATCGAGTGGCCTGACACCTCTCTGTAAAAGTTTTTGGAAAGGTCAGTTCTTTGTAGATGAAAGTAATAGCTTTTCTATTTCATGCTTTCTTATGAACCATGCAATCGTAAATGTTGGGATTAAATCTACGCCGGGAAGCAATTCTTCTATAAATGAAAACACACCGCCAAGTACGCCAAATTTTTTTCCAAACATAAAATAAAAAATTACGCCTGAAAGAAAAGCCCAAACAGGGCCTAAAGGAGGAACGATATAACTTACACAACCTATTACATCTAAAATGATGCATGTTTTAAGAGAAGGAAGTTTTCTTTTCATAGTAAAAATTTTATAGACATATCTAATCAAATTGCCATCCAAAATCTTTTCTTGCAATTTTGACAGGCAAAAAGGTTTTAAATTTTGTGTTAACTCTTCTTTTGAGCTTGTAACCACGTTGAATTAACGTACCTTCGCAGACTTAAAAAAATGCCTGTTCGGACTGGATTTTTTTTAAGACAAAAAAATAAAATTATGGAAATAAGAAATATAGCAATTATAGCCCACGTTGATCACGGGAAAACTACTTTGGTAGATAAGATATTACACAGTACGAATATTTTTCGTGACAACCAGGAAACCGGTGAACTGATCATGGATAGTAACGATCTTGAACGAGAGCGCGGTATAACTATTTTCAGCAAAAATATTTCTGTTACTTATAAAGATGTAAAGATTAACGTGATTGACACACCCGGTCACAGTGACTTTGGCGGTGAGGTAGAGCGTGTGTTAAAAATGGCTGATGGCGTGGTGCTTTTGGTTGACGCCTTTGAGGGGCCAATGCCACAAACACGTTTTGTTTTGCAGAAAGCATTACAATTAGGCTTACATCCCATTGTGGTTATTAATAAAGTTGATAAGCCAAACTGTCGCCCTGACGAAGTGCATGATGCAGTTTTTGAATTGTTCTTTAACCTTGATGCAACTGAAGAGCAACTTGATTTCCCAACAATATATGGCTCCAGCAAACATGGCTGGATGAATACAACACTGGAAGAAACTGATAATATTTTTCCTTTGTTGGATGTAATTCTTGAAAAAGTTCCGCCGCCATCCACTCCAGAAGGAAACCTGCAGATGCAGATTACTTCATTAGATTATTCTTCTTTTTTAGGAAGAATTGCGGTGGGTAAAGTTGCCAGGGGAGTTATCAAAGAAAATCAGCCATTATCATTAATGAAGCTGGATGGCACTATTCAAAAAAGCAGGGTAAAGGAACTATATGTATTTGAAGGTTTGGGTAAAAAGAAAGTGAGTGAAGTATCCGCTGGTGATATTTGTGCAGTGGTAGGTATTGAAGGTTTCAACATTGGTGAAACGCTTGCAGATTTCGAAAACCCTGAAGCATTGCCGGTTATAAGCGTAGATGAACCGACGATGAATATGCAGTTCAGCATTAATAATTCTCCTTTCTATGGTAAGGACGGAAAGTTTGTTACCTCGCGTCACCTGAAAGACAGGCTGGAAAAAGAGCTGGAAAAAAATCTCGCTCTTCGTGTAAGCCCTACCGATAGTGCCGAAAGTTTTATGGTATATGGCAGGGGTATTTTGCATCTTAGCATTCTTGTGGAAACTATGCGCCGTGAGGGATATGAGATTACAGTTGGGCAACCGCAGGTAATTACAAAAATTATTGATGGCAAGAAATGTGAGCCTTATGAAAATCTTGTCGTGGATGTTCCGGCTGAATATAGTGGCCGCGTAATAGACCTGGTAACGCAACGTAAAGGAGAAATGCTTATCATGGAAAGCAAAGGCGAAATGCAGCATCTTGAATTTGAAATTCCTTCAAGAGGCTTGATAGGCTTGCGTTCTAATATGCTTACGAATACTGCAGGCGAAGCTGTAATGGCGCATCGTTTCATTGAATACAAACCATGGAAAGGTTTTATTCCGGGTAGAAGTAATGGTGTATTAGTTTCCAAAACGCAGGAAAAAACTACAGGATATTCTATAGATAAATTACAAGACAGGGGAACGTTTTTTGTTGACCCGGGTGAAGAAGTTTACACAGGACAAATTATTGCTGAGCATATAAAGCCGGGAGATCTTGTCGTAAATGCTACAGAGCCTAAGAAATTAACGAATCACCGTGCAAGTGGCAGTGACGATGCATCACGTATTGCTCCAAAAACACAATTCAGCCTTGAAGAATGTATGGAATATATTCAACACGATGAGTGTATAGAGGTGACGCCTAAAGTAATTCGCATGCGCAAAGTGATCCTTAATGAAGATGAAAGGAAGAAAACGCAAAAGTCGCAACAAGTAGAAGCGGTTTAGCTTTTAGGGTATCACGATACGGATAGAATTATGTTTTAGGTTTTTTGATCATACCTTTGTAATGGTTATGAAAAAATTCATTTTAATATTATTTCTTATTTGCAGTGCTGTTTTTATCAATTATGAGACCGCAAATGCCCAATGCTCCATTTGCGCAAAATCCGTTCAACAAATGGGCGAGAAGCCGGCAAAAGGATTTAACGCTGGTATAATTTACATAATGCTTGTTCCTTATGTAGCTATTGGCGTGGTTGGGTATAAGTGGTGGAAGAGCAACCGGGCATCCTGATTTCTTTTCAGGGATTTTT
>JALYYM010000329.1 GCA_030946565.1 Bacteroidota bacterium
TGAGTCCTTATTCTTGCCAGCATCAGCTTGCGCAAATGAACCTTGAGTGACTCCGTGCAAAAGCAGAAAAATAACAAATATGTAAACCAGCTTTTTTTGCCACATCTTGCCAAAATAGGAAACTCTATGATCCCGAATGGTATTATCGCATTAAAATAACAATTCATTTTATGTACACACGTCCGCCGCGTTTTGCATACGAAAAATATATTATGAGATTGCCTTCTTGTGCTTCCGTACTATGAGGGAACGTTTGTGTTAAGCGAGGATAATTACCAAAATGGCGCTATGATATTTTAATAAACCAGATTTTAATTGTGTTGCTCATCGTTTTTGTGATTTATAAATGTGTAAAATAAGGAGCACGGCGGGATGTAGTACGAAAATTATTACCAGGTATGAAAACGAGAACACTGCGTATTATATCTTATCTATGGCATGGTTTTACATGCTCTGATTGCATAATCAACATTCACCCTCAACAAATAAATATAAATGGAACAAACGACCACCATCCTTGACGGGTATAGTAACCTGGAGAAAGGCGCCTACCTTGGCGCAATAGCTTCTTTAGCTACTGCAGACCGCGTAGCAAGCCCGGAAGAGAAAGATTATATAGATGCCCTTTGCCAGTCAGCCAACTTAACGGACGACCAAAAAAAATTAATAGCGCATGTTGCGACCATGCAGGTAGCCGATGAAGACTTAAACCGTTTTCTTGATGTATTAAAAACAAGTGACCTGCGTTACTCACTGGTGAGTGACCTGATTGCTTTTGCAAATGCTGATAAAAATTATTCAGAAGAAGAGAAGAAAAGCGTTGCGAAAATTTCCCAATATCTCGGTCTCAATGACCAGCAGTTTTCTGTACTGGATGAGTTTACAAAAAAAGCAGTTCAGGAAGCGCCCAATCATGCTGAATCAATTCAATCAGAAAAAACAACACCACAAGGTTTTCTTGATAGCCTTGGCTTTGGCGATAAACTTAAAAGTGCGGGCATCAACAGCAGTTCATTATTAAAAGGCGCTCTTGGTATTATTGGCCCTTTTGTACTTGCAAGAATGTTGAGTGGAGGAAGAAGCAGAAGAGGTTCAATGGGCGGAATGTTTGGAGGCAATACAGGCGGCGGATTAATGGGTGGCGGCGGGCTATTGGGTGGATTATTTGGCGGAGGTGGTTTATTAGGCGGGCTATTAGGCGGTGGCCGCGGGTTTGGTAATGCAGGTGGCTTACTTAGCCGCATCCTGGGTGGCCGCAGATGGTAATGATTGATGTGATATAAGTGTAGCTCCTCCCGGCTATATATTCCCGCCGGTTGCCAATTTTTTTTACGGTAACCATGTATGTTGGAGTGAGAAATGAAAAGGTTACAAAAACAGTTTTTTTTAAAGTGTGAGGTTATTCAAAATAACAATGTTAAAGTGTCCAATTTTAGTCTACCTTGATTGTAATATAATAGTATTGTACAAAGGTCCAGATATAAGCTTCATTTATGCAAAAGAGAATTTTTGTAAATCCCGCGATAAACGATACGGCTACATTTATTAAAACTTCTGAGGAAACAAATGGCGAGTATACACTCGTAGAAATAGATTTAGGCAAAAGTGATGGGCCGCCTTTACATTACCATAATGCATTTGCAGAAAATTTCCAGGTGCTGGAAGGCGTTTTATATTTACAGGTTGGCGCCGATAAAAGAAAATTAAATGTTGGAGAATCAGTAAATGTGCCCGCAGGAACACCCCATCGTTTTTATAATGAAACAGATGATAAAGTAAAGTTTAATATAACATTCACTCCAGGGCATACTGGTATGGAAAATTTCATAAAAATTCTTTATGGCCTTGCTTATGATGGCCTTTCAGATAAAAAAGGGAAGCCGAAAACTTTCGCTCATCTTGCAGTTGCATTGGCAATATCAGATACAAATGCTTCCGGCTGGATGTCGCTACTTTCACCTGTTATAAGAAGCGTCGCTAAACGTGCGAAGAAGAATGGAACAGAAAAATGGCTGTTGGATACCTATTGTAATTAAACGACTATACCTTCTGCTGAGGTTGTCGTCCCCACTATTCTTAGCATCTTAAAAATACAAGAAGTCAAAGATTGCTATTTGTAGATCACTTTCTCACCGCAATCCCCAGTACACCTGTTTGTTTTGCAGTTCTGTTTATTGTATACCTTTATTACAAGTTGAAAAGTGTGCGCTTCAAGGTAATAAGGAAAATCAAAGTAAGATATGGACGTAGTAAGGCGGAATAATGTAGTGATAAAGGGAAAAGGTTCGCAGGTGATGATGTTTGCTCATGGTTTTGGGTGCGATCAAAACATGTGGAGATATGTAGCTCCGGCATTTGAGGAAAACTATAAAATAGTATTGTTCGATCATGTAGGTGCCGGCGGTTCAGATTTTTCTGCGTTTGTCCCCCGGAAGTACGAAGAACTGGAAGGCTATGCAGATGACATTGTAGAAATAGCAACAGAACTTCAGCTACAAAATATAATATTTGTAGGGCACTCTGTAAGTGCCCTGATGGGAATTATTGCTGCCCAAAAGTCGCCTGGACTTTTTAAATCACTGGTGTTAGTGGCGCCTTCGCCGTCTTATATAAATGAGGATGATTATGTAGGAGGCTTTACCAGGCCGCAAATCGAAGAGTTACTAGAGTCTCTGGACAACAATCACCTTGGTTGGTCTATGACAATGGCGCCGGTAGTAATGGGTAACCCGGACAGAAAAGAACTGGGTGAAGAGCTCACCAATAGTTTTTGCAGAACGGATCCTGACATTGCAAAACATTTTGCCCGTACTACTTTTCTTACTGATAAAAGAAAGCTGCTTTCATCTGTACATACACCTTCACTTATTTTGCAATGTTCAGACGATGTAATTGCCCCGCAATCAGTAGGGGAATACATGCATCAGCAAATAGCGGGTAGCAAACTGGTAATGATGAAGGCAACAGGCCATTGTCCTAACCTTAGCGCTCCCGATGAAACGATCGATGCAATAACACAATTTTTATCATGATGGAGCCGCAGACTTCCAAAGGCACAAATCATTTACAAGAGAATTTTGAGGACTTTTTTGAAGAGGCTTTATGTGGCTTTATAATAGCAGACCCACAGGGAGCTATTGTAAGGGCTAATAAAAAAATTGCCGAATGGGCAGGCTGTACAACGAACGAATTAAAAGGTAAACGATTTTCAAATTTGTTTACCATTGGTGGTAAAATATACTTTGAGACACATTTATGGCCGCTCCTTCGTATGCAGGGCTTTTTTGATGAAGTGGTACTTGAATTAAGCAATATCACAGGAAATAAATTACGGGTAATGGTAAATGCGCTGGAACGCACGGATCAGGACGGGCAGCCAGCTTTTATACGCTATACTATATTAAAAGCCAGCGACCGCCTTCAATATGAACAAAATTTGCAGCAGGCAAAAACATTAGCCGAAAATGAACTTATTAAGCAAAGGGAGATGGTCGCCCTGAGAGAGCAGTTGATTGCAGTGTTGGGCCATGATCTTCGAAATCCCCTTTCTGCTATTACCATGGCAGTTGAATTGATGTCTTCCCGGGAAGCAGGTAATAACATTTTACTATCAACGCTTAAACGAAGCAGTGCCCGTATGACGGAATTGGTTAATAATATAATGGACTTTGCAAGAACCCGCTTAGGTGAAGGGCTTGTAATATACAGACAGGATGCAGTGTTGGAGCCGGTGCTTCAACAGGTAGTGGCTGAGTTGAGACTTGTCTATCTCCAAAGAGAGATCACTACCTTATTCAAAATTGACGAGCCTGTTAACTGTGATTCCCATCGTATTGCCCAATTATTATCAAATTTGCTCGCCAATGCACTAACGCACGGGGCGGCTAACACTCCGGTGCATGTTCATGCTTTTCACCATAACGGGAATTTCGAAATCTCTGTTACAAACAATGGTGCACCAATTCCCGCAGAGCTACATGAACGCCTGTTTACTCCTTTTGCAAGGGCAGTCAGTCGTCCCAGCCAACATGGGTTGGGACTGGGGCTTTATATTTCTGCGGAAATTGCACGGGCCCATAATGGCATCTTAAGCTTCATCTCTACTGCAGCAGAAACCTGTTTTACTTTTCGGATGTTGGATTGTATTTAATAAGTACGTTGAACATGTAGGATGTACTTTTATTAGCAATCACTGTTACAACTTTTCCCTTTCCATTTAATAGAGAAATAATACCAATTAAATAACAGCTTACATCATCTACAAAATACTGAAACATATTGATGGTAATTAACAATTCCCCTATTGCATTCGTTACTTAAATCGTTTAATTTAATAGATTGAAACCACGCATATTTTCAACATAAAATTATTTTATGCATGCGGTTTCGAACAATCAAAACTGTAAAGAAG
>JALYYM010000490.1 GCA_030946565.1 Bacteroidota bacterium
TCTTTATGGTGGTTTTGCCGAGGGTGTTCACCTCTTCCCATACCGAACAGAGCAGTTAAGCCCCTCATGGCCGATGGTACTACACAACAATGTGGGAGAGTAGGTAGCTGCCATATTTATTTAAACCTTTCAGGATTTCCTGGAAGGTTTTTTTTTGCCCTTTACAATTTATAAGCATTGGAGATCTTTTATAGCATTGCCTGATTCTGGCTCGGGTTATACCGATGTCACATTTATAAATAGTCTGATCATTTTCCTAACGGCATATCACCCTCTAAGAATTTGTCACACTTCTTTGGATTATCCAGCTATCTATATATTGAATCTGGGGCTACAGGCTGATACCTGGTATAGCAGAAGAGATAGTAAGAATGTTCGGATAAGGTTTATTCAATAAAGGCTACCTTTTATAGGTTTACAAATCAGTTTATTGCTGGCGCTAATTATTTAAAGTTTTCTTGTTCACCTCCCGCATCAATTTGAAGGTGAAATACAATAAAGCAGCAAGAACAGCAGCAATACTAACCCATAGAAAGAGTTTATTATTTTTAGCTGAGGCTAAGTTTGTGGATGACACGTTTTCAGTCTTTTCAAAACTATTTACGAATATTTCTGATGGACTATT
Organism: Bacteroidota bacterium; assembly: GCA_030946565.1. The sequence continues at coordinate 626 of JALYYM010000490.1, forward strand.
ATCCGCACTATCTGCAAAAAATGATAGATCATATTTGGGTGCCTGAAGGAAAGAATCTCCAAACTCCAAAAAGTAATTTTTACCGTCCTGTAGATAAGTAAGCAAATAAGTTTTTAATTGAAAAGCATGAACCGCCTTTATTTTTAATGGATTATTATCTTCATTATTTATGGTGAGTAAAAATTGATCCGCTTTCGCATTTACTATAAACTCGTTTGCAAGCCCGGAAAAAAGATATCCTTCTAAGAGAAAATCATCCATCTTATTCTGCTCAAAAAAGGAAAATTTTCTTTTATAATATTTCACTCCTTCAAGATCGACGATAATTTTATTGACGAGGTATTTATCATCAAGATGAATTCTGACATAACTTATTTTGTTTGAGCTATCCCTCTGAGAAATATCCGGAGCAGGAATTTGTATATATCTGCCATAGATCAAATCCTCTTTATAAACACCTGCTTTTGCAATATTAAAAGGAAGTAAATCTTCTCCCAATATGGTAAGTTGAAAATATTTGTAATTACTTGCGGGAAACGAAAGTGATTGAATGATCGTTTCACCGTCTGCTTTAAAAGAATTATCGAGATAGATATTTTCTTTAATAATAAACCAGTGCACACTATCATTGCTTCCGCTTATGTTGAATGCCCTGTGCGCTTCGGTATTTTTTATAAAAAGCAATAGGTTATCTATTGGTTTATCGATAGTGCTTTGCAGTGTTATATGTGTTTGCTTATCCTTTTCTTTTATTGTTTTAATAATAGGAAACGCAATAAAATTTTCTCTTGTGAAAACCGGAAGATCATTTTTTAAAATATAAGGAACCGGCTTTCCACCTTCATCAAAAATGCGAATGTCGTCAAGGCCTGGCTTACACTTTGCAACTACTCCTGGCGAAAGATTTATCTTATAGAATTTAGTTTCTTTTATAGTGTCTATTGCGCTCTTATATGCAAAATGCTTTTGACATTGAGCCTGTAGCACGCTAAAAAAACTAAAGACAAACACACAAAACTTAAACCGGTTTCTTTTCTTCATCATTAATGATAAGATTTTTTAAACGTTGGTACATGAACGAAACAATCAGCAATAATACACCGAGGCAAAAGAATGCCGCGATCTTGCCCGCAGCAGGAATATTACTTATGTCGAACATAAATAGCTTCAAAAGCGTAACGAGGAAAAGCACCAATGAAATAATGCGAAGCGTTTTGAATTTGTATTTCATTCCCAGCCACATAAAACAAAAAGAACATACGCCCCATAAAATAGGCAGGCATGTTTTGATAAACACCCTTTGAATGTTATCGAGTGAATTTTCAGCATTATAAAAAAGCTTGTTGGCTATCCAGAAAGTTTCAAAACTTAAAAAGATGATAATACCGATACAGGTAAGCCATACAAAACTTTCCGGGCTTAAAGGGGATATTGAGTCTTCTATCCCCGAAACTTTTATTAGCCTGTAAAAAATAATACCAACTAAAATTGCAACAATCCAAACTGCATAGAAATGCCCCAACAACTTTTGTTCAGTTAATAAATGGCGCTGTAAATTGGTAATTATTCCAAGGCTAAAGAGAAAAAATAAAACGCAAGCCAGGAGGAGAATTACCTGCAACCTTGGTGAAATTTTTATCGTTGCAATCTTATTATTGACAAATAAAAGTAATAGCACAAAAACAAAACTATACAACTGAAGATAAAGTACGTTCATTGCCGTTTGAGGGAAAAAATGTTTGCACTGAAAATTTACTTCAAGCGCTCCCGTCAAAAACAGCAATACAATGCCTGTAACACGAAATGTATTTTTCGTTATTATTTTTTCAAGAAAAATTGTTTCACCGGAGCCTTTACTTCTTAGAATAAATAAAACATAAGATGCAATGGCAGAATATAAGCCGGTAATAAATCCTTTGTTGATAATAACTGTAACGGCATTGCCGGCATCACTGTAAACATTCCTCCAATCCATCAATAAACTAAGCAACATTGCAAACCAAACGATCAGGGAAGCATAATGAATGATATTAATTTTTGATTTTTGAAATAACCAGTATAACAACACTGCTTCTGAGGCCCAGAACAAAGTAATATTGTTACCATGTAATTGAATAGGCGCCGTTAAAGAAATAAAGGTGAGCGTGATGCCAATAAACAGGTACAGGATATTTTTATCAACTTCTCTTTTTCTAAACAGAAAATAAGAAGCAATAAGATTAAACACGCCAAGCAGGATGGTAAGCAATCCCTGATATTCTCTCCTATTCATTTCAGCAAGGCAGTACAAGCCGGCCGCGAAAAACAATCCGGTGTTGGCTAAAAGAATACTGAAGTCAGCCGAAATAAATTTCTTGTTTGCTTTAATGTTATTGGCAATATTGATAAAGAAGAATAGGAGATAAAAAATCGTTGCAAACATTAATGCGTTGCCATATACCACCACTGGTGTATCATAAGCTAATGAAATAAGCCAGCCGGTAAAAAGAATTGTGGTAAAAATAAAGGCCAGCAAATTCATCAAACGCCAGGCTTTATTGTAAGCAATAACCAGAAGTCCGGCATTGAGAACAATTAAGTAAGTGAACAAAACTTGATAATTACCGCTTCCATCACTTACTAAAAACGGCGCCGAGAATCCTCCCACAAGCGCTATAATTGCTAACCCCTGCCGATCGTACAAGATGGATAATACAACAGCAAAAATGGTGATGACTATCATTATTGCGAACGACATTGTTTGGCTGAACAAGTGAAACTGGTGATAAGCCAGCGTGATCGTAAAATAAAAAACAGCAAGACCGCCGCCCACAAGAACCGAACTAAATGCCTGGTAATTTTTGCGAAGCCTGTGTGCCAAAAAAACGAGGATACCACCGCACAGCAGTCCTACAGCCACACGCCCAACAGGGCCAATCCAGTTATTATCGATGGCAAACTTCACGAAGAAACCTATGGCTAAAACTAAAATGGCTATTCCAATTTTGCTTATGAGATTTTCTCCTATAAATTTTTCGAGGTCGGGATTCTTTTCAAAGAAGGATGGTTTACGCGGAGGAATATTTTTCGGCGGCAGCTTAACTTCTGTTGCAGCCACACTCATGTTTTCGGCTGCTGCTGGTAGTACCACGTTTACCTTTTCATTGGCAATATTTTCTTTTTCGGCAATCACGACAAGAGGGTCGTCCATTCTTTTAAAAGATGATTGCCATGTACCCTCTGCCTTCTTCGCCGGCTCACTTTTAATATCCGCCTTTGGAATTGCCGGAACTTCAAACGGCTTATCGGATATTTTTTTTCTTAATAGCTGAAGTTCAAATTCAATTTTCCTAAAATTATCTGTAACATAATTTTTGAATTTTACTAATACGATTAAGATCACTATCAAAAGCAGAATTATAATTTCTTCCACAACAGAGTGTTTTGGTTGGAGCTAAGATATACAAGTCTTTTAAGCTGTTATATAAATACTGTTTCAATTTTTTTGGAAGCAGTATAAAATAAAAAAAGAATTTAGTTTCCTAAATCCTTTTGTGTGTGGAGAATATTGGGGTCGAACCGATGGACCTTCCCGAATTCACTTCGGGACGCTCTGGCCAATTGAGCTAATTCCTCTTTTAATTTAATAGACTAATTTTTAGAAAATATCTGCTAAATAAAAAAAGGGTATAGCTTCCTAAATCTTTTTGTGTGTGGAGAATATCGGGGTCGAACCGACGACCTCTTGCATGCCATGCAAGCGCTCTAGCCAACTGAGCTAATTCCCCATTTTGAAAATTCTATAAAGAGCGCAAATATAAAAAATACATTTTATACTTTACCTGCTACCTGCTACCTGTTACCTGCTTCTTTCAATCACCCCATATTTCTTCTTTCCCTTCAAGCCAAAGCTTAACCAACCTGTTCGATACTGACTTTGGACGCTCCAGCGGAAAGCCCAGCGCTCTATCCCAGCAAAGACTTGCAAGCACACCTAGCGACCGTGAAACTCCAAATAAAACTGTATAAAATTCATACTCAACCAAACCATAGTGAACTAACAATGCACCGCTATGCGCATCTACATTTGGCCAGGGATTTTTTACTTTACCAAGTGATTTAAGAATAGGCGGTACAGTCTCATAAATATTCCAAACTGTATTTACTAACGGATCATCCGGCAAGTGTTTTTTACCAAATGTCATTTGCGCTTCAAAGCGTGGATCAGTTTTTCTTAATACGGCGTGGCCGTATCCCGGTACCACCTTACCCTCGGCCAGTGTTTTTTCGACGTATCCGGCTATCTGTTCATTGGTAGGTAAATCAGTGTCAAGTTCCTTCTGCATTTCATAAATCCACTTGATCACTTCCTGGTTTGCCA
>JALYYM010000543.1 GCA_030946565.1 Bacteroidota bacterium
TCTTTATAGTTTTGCTCGAGAAAATTTGCGTAGTTAAATAACTACATATATATTTGTAGTCAAATAGCTACGCAATGAATTTAAGACGAGATGTATTTCAAGCCATAGCCGACCCGACAAGAAGGGCAATACTTCTGTTGGTGGCTACGCAATCTATGACGGCAGGAGCTATAGCTGCAAACTTTGACACCGCAAGGCCCACCGTTTCAAAACATTTGCAAATACTTACAGAGTGTGAATTGCTTAAACAAGAGCAAAGCGGCAGGGAAATTTCCTATCATATTAATGCAAAAAAAATGAAAGAGGTAGCAGACTTTATTGAACCGTTTCGCAAAATGTGGGATGACAGGTTTAATAAATTGGAAACAATTATGAAAAAATATAAAAGCAAATAACATGGAACAAAAGACAAAAGTAAATGCCGAAGACGGCAAACAGGACCTGGTAATAACAAGGGAATTTGATTTGCCATTGGAACTACTTTTTAAAGCGCATGAAGATGCCGGAATTGTTGCGCAGGTGATGGGAACCAAAGTGCTTAAACTTGAAAGTAAAAGGCAGGGCAGTTACCAGTTTGAAACGACTGATGCTAAAGGGAACGTTGTGTTTAAAGCCAGTGGAGTAATCCATGAATTTATCCCTAACAGGAAAATTACACGCACATTTGAAATAGAGAATACTCCTTTTGGAGTTCAGCTTGAAGTATATGAATTTAAACAACTCACCAATGATACCAGTAAGCTCAATATGCACGTAATATATGAATCGGTTGCACAAAGGGACCAGGTGCTAAAGTTACCATTTGCTCAAGGGTTAAATATGGCACATAATCGTCTACAGGGTATCGTTAGTAAATTAAAATGAACCCTGTACCGGGATGCTAAAACGATGAGAAAAACTTTGCGCTTGCGGGCTTTAGTAGCATAAACATAGAAAATATACCATGACAAAGAGAAATAAAATCATCTACTGGGTTGCTACCATTTGGCTTTCATTAGGCATGGTTTCAACCGGGGCAGTACAATTATTTAATGGGAAGGCCGGACAAGGAGGAGCAGATATGATAGCCCATTTGGGGTATCCCGCCTGCTTACTAATCATACTGGGTATCTGGAAAATTTTGGGAGTTATAGCCGTGCTTATTCCTAAATTTCCTTTACTAAAAGAATGGGCTTACGCAGGCTTTTTCTTTGTCGTGTCGGGAGCGATATTTTCACATCTCGCATCGGGTGATTCCATAAATAAGATACTGCCCGCATTGTTACTCCTGGTCCTGATTGTTGTATCCTGGTATTTCAGGCCTGCGGATAGAAAAATCATTTCAATTAATTTTGATAATGATAGAATGAAATGCCTGTGATTCAAAATCACGCGTTCCAACTGACAATTTAAAAACAAATTTTATACAAATGAATCCTACCGTTGATTTTTATTTTAATAAAGCCAAAAAGTGGCAGGAAGAAATCAGGAAATTAAGAACGATGATACTTGACTGCCACCTCGCTGAAGAATTGAAGTGGGGTTGCCCTTGTTACACGTTTCAGAAAGCCAATATAGTTTTAATACATGTGTTTAAAGAATACTGTGCGCTCTTGTTTTTTAAAGGTGCCTTGTTAAAAAACTCCAATGGTATTCTAATCCAGCAAACAGAGAATGTGCAGTCGGCCCGACAGATTAGGTTTACCAATACCAGGGAAATACTTAAGATGGAAAAAATCCTGAAAGCCTACATTTATGAAGCCATTGAAGTGGAAGAAGCTGGTTTGAAAGTGAAGTTAAAAAAGACTGCTGAGTTTATCATTCCCGGAGAATTTCAAAATAAGTTAGATAAAATCCCTGCATTGAAAACAGCTTTTAATGCATTGACGCCCGGACGGCAAAGAGGATACATTTTTTATTTTTCCCAACCCAAGCAATCCAAAACCCGTGAGTCGAGAATTGAAAAATATATGGACCAAATTCTTGATGGAAAGGGACTAAATGATTAGTAAATTCGAATCACAAAAACTTGAATATGGACAATGATAGCGTAACCCTACAGCGAGCCCTGCCTAATCCTTTTAATTAAAAAGGTAGCCTGTTGCCAGGCCACCTTTTATTAGGAAAAATATGCCAGAATTATTTTAGCCGGCAGGACTGCATTGCATCAGGCAAGGCCGAAGCGGCCAAGATTCATCACCTTAGTCCACACCGCAACAAAATCCTTTACGAACTTTTCTTTCGCATCGTCACATGCATACACTTCACAAAGGGCTCTCAGTTCTGAGTTGGAGCCGAAGATCAAATCTGCCCGGGTTCCTGTCCACTTCACTTCGCCGGTTTTTCTATCACTTCCTACGAACACGTTTTGCGTATCGGAGGTTGCCTTCCATGTATTATTTAAATCAAGCAGGTTTACAAAAAAGTCATTGGTCAGGGCTCCTTGTTGTTTCGTGAATACTCCATGCTGAGATTGATCGTGATTTATATTGATTGCACGCAAACCGCCAATGAGCGCCGTAAGCTCAGGTGCCGTCAGCGTCAGCAGTTGCGCTTTGTCTATCAGCATTTCCTCAGCCGAAGCTTTATGATGAGCTTGTAAATAGTTTCGGAAACCATCGGCACCTGGCTCCAGCGCACCAAACGATACAACATCAGTTTGCTCCTGTGAGGCGTCTGCCCTACCCGGTGTGAAAGGAACTATCACTTCATGGCCGGCGTTCTTCGCTGCCTGTGCAATCCCTGCACAACCCGCCAGCACTATCATGTCGGCCATAGATACCAGCTTACCACCGGACTGGTTGCTATTAAAATCCTTTTGAATTTCTTCAAGTTTCTGCAACACTTTTGAAAGTTCAGCAGGGTTATTTACTTCCCAATCTTTCTGTGGCGCTAGGCGAAGACGGCCGCCATTTGTGCCGCCACGTTTATCGGAGTCGCGGTAAGTAAATGCAGATGCCCATGCTGTAGTGACCAATTGATAAACAGATAATCCTGAAGCAATTATTTTTTCCTGCAATACAGTAACATCCTCGTTGTTGATCAGCTCATGTGTTACTGCCGGAACCGGGTCTTGCCAAAGCAATTCTTCTGCCGGCACTTCCGGGCCTAGGTAACGTTCTTTTGGCCCCATGTCACGATGTGTAAGCTTGTACCATGCCCTGGCAAAAGCGTCTGCAAATTCACCGGAGTTTTCATGAAAGCGCTTTGCGATGGGTGCGTAATCCGGATCTACCTTCAAAGCAATATCTGTGGTCAGCATGAAGGGGGCGTGCTTTTTAGTAAGGTCGTGTGCATCTGGTACAGTATCTGCGCCGGCGCCATCTTTTGGTTGCCATTGGTTTGCGCCACCCGGCCCTTTTATCAATTCCCATTCAAAACCAAACAGGTTATTTAAGTATTCGTTGCCCCATTTTATTGGCGTGGTAGTCCAGGCTCCTTCGAGGCCACTGGTAATCGTATCGCCTGCCTTTCCGCTGCCATACGAATTTCTCCAGCCCATGCTTTGCTCTTCCATACTGGCGCCTGCCGGCTCTTTACCCATGTGTGGCCCGGGGTCTGCGGCGCCGTGTGTTTTACCAAAGGTGTGGCCTCCTGCAATAAGCGCTACCGTTTCCTCATCATTCATAGCCATGCGCCCAAACGTTTCGCGTATATCGTGAGCCGCCAACAGAGGATCAGGCTTACCATTGGGCCCTTCAGGGTTTACGTAGATTAATCCAATTTGAGATGCGGCAAGCGGATCTTCCAATTCGCGATCTTCAGTAAAACGTTTATCTCCCAGCCATTCAGTTTCTGAGCCCCAATAAATATCCTGCTGAGGTTCCCAAATGTCTTCCCGCCCACCGGCGAAACCAAACGTCTTGAAGCCCATGGATTCCAGGGCGCAATTACCGGTAAGGATCATCAGGTCGGCCCAGGAAATTTTCTTACCATATTTCTGTTTGACAGGCCATAGCAGCAGGCGGGCTTTATCGAGGTTTGCATTGTCTGGCCAACTGTTGAGTGGTGCAAAGCGTTGCGAGCCGGAGCCACTGCCGCCACGGCCATCGCCGATGCGATAAGTTCCTGCACTATGCCAGGCCATCCGTATGAAGAAGGGGCCATAATGGCCATAGTCGGCCGGCCACCAATCCTGTGAATCCGTCATCAGGCCGAAGAGGTCTTTCTTTACCGCATCAAAGTCAAGTTTCTTAAATTCTTCAGCATAATTAAAATCCTTATCCATTGGATTTGACAGCGCTGACTGTTGGCGGAGAATATTCAGTTTTAACTGGTTTGGCCACCACTCACGGTTGGTACGGCCATTGCCGGCACTTTGATGCCTGGCACCTCCGGAAAAAGGGCACTTAGGTGCCGGCTCGTTTACTTCCGCAAGGGTAGAACCACCAGGTGACGGTATGCTTTTGTTATTATCCATAGTGTAATTGAAGTTTTATTTTAGTTAATTATAAGGATTAATTTAATAAAAAGTTTACGGTGTTGATATTTTTTCCGCTTCATGGAACCGCCTGCTGTATATTTTGTGCTGCAATAATATTCATATATGCCGGGCTATTTGCATTAGGGCTTTAAAAATACAAGGTAACTAAACTTTGCTTTTTTTATTTTTTTCAAGGGGTAATTTACTTTCTAATAACTCCCACCTAATTTCATTTACAGGCGCTTTATAAAAAGCTTTTCTAAATTCTGCGGAGCTTTTAAATTGCAATTTTTCAATTACGCGGGTTTCGAAATACACTTTCAGTGAAGGTACTTCAAACGGCCAGGGATATATAGTGAGCCTTTCTTCATCCATCTTGACTAAATGAAATTTATTATTATCCGGGCCGGTACTTATTTCGATAGAACGGTGCTCAGGTTGCAACTGATCCTGGCATAGGAGCAAAGAAAATGCATCGCACCATTCCAGCAGGCAGTATATATTTTCACATTCTTCTTTTTTCAGGCCCAATTCCTTTCGCCATATTTCCCGCAATTTTTTTTGTTCTTTTAGGAATGATGCTGCTGCAGCTTCTTCTTTATAAAGAAAATTCATGTGCATGGAAGTGAATAATGCTATGTACCTGCTTTTTGTGATTGACAACGCTGCAAGCTTTTGACAGTAGACGAGGTCAAAAACTTTCATATTAAAATTTAACGGGCCGCCTTGCTCCGTGAGTAAATTTTCTCCATCAAGCTCTACCTCCGCATCATCATGCCCGGCAATGGCCAGTAATGTTTCTACCCACCTTGCCGGCCTGTCCTTCACTTTCCATTGCATAGCTAATTGTGCAGCAAGCAGGCCATGCGCACGCTGCGTTACAATTTGCCATCCTTCTTCACCATAACTTACAATCATAATAAAATTTAAAACAAGTATTTGTTTGATTAAATATACTTAGCTGCAAGCAAATGGTTATAAAGTTTCAATCATGATTCTACAACATTTGTCATCAACTGATCTACTTTTTTCTCTAATAATTCAAGGCTGAACGGCTTTTCGATAATATCATCAACAGGCAAACCGGAATAAGTATCATTGTAAGTATATCCCGTCATTAGCAAGAGAAGCAGTAAGTCATCATAATTTTTTATAGCAGGTATTACTTCTTTCTGATCAATATCTATTATGATAAGTTGTGGAGCAAATTCTTCTATGATCGGAACTACTTCTTCCAGGTGAGTTGTAAACTTTACATTGTATGCTTTGCGCTCCAGCCATTTTTCCAAAAGAAGCATTGTTTCTTTACTACTGTTTATGATCAATATGTTCTTCATACATCAGTTTTTAAAATCATACCCTATCAATCCACATACCACATTAAGGTATCAACTATTGTCTATTCTACACAGATCAGGTAGCGCGACGCAGCCTTTATTTACCCGGTTATTTTCCGGCATATTTTGAAGGCCTTTTAATTGGAAGTGCATATTCCATTTATAAATTTGCTTCCGTGAAATATAGTTTAAGCGCTATATCTTTCTTTGAGGCAATAAAAAAAATTTCGGGCAGGTGGGTATTTATTTTCTCAATTTGCATAAAAATTCCAAACAATTCCCTGTAGAATTGGTTAGTACACATTATTAATTTTCTGGCAAAGTTTTAAAGAAGGTTACCGGAAAAATATTTCGCACATCAAACAATACTCACAACGAAAATGATTAACGGAACAATGATCCAGTTTTTTCACTGGTACAGTAAAGATGATGGTACGCTATGGAACGAGGTTGCTGGCCAGGCAGAAAAGCTTTCATCTTTAGGTATAAACGCAGTATGGCTGCCACCCGCTTACAAATCTTCTTCCGGTGCGGTATCGCCGGGGTATGATGTATATGATATTTTCGACCTCGGTGAGTTTGACCAGAAAGCCTCCGTTAGAACAAAATATGGAACCAAAGAGCAATACATAAAGGCAATCGAAACTTTACATGATCATGGCATATTAGTATTTGTTGATATCGTGCTTAACCATAAGGCTGGCGCTGATGAAACCGAGCGCATAAAAGTAAAGCGGGTAGATGCAGAAGACCGCACGAAATTTATAAGCGAGCCTTTTGATATAGATGCATTTACAAAGTTTACTTTCCCCGGAAGGAAAGGAAAGTATTCGGAATTTGTGTGGGACTTCCGTTGCTTTACCGGGGTTGATTATGCGGCGGATCTGCAGGAGTCAGCAATCTTCAGTATCATGAATGATTATGGCGATGGTTGGGAAGAAGTGATTGATACAGAAAAAGGTAATTACGATTACCTGATGTATGATGACATAGAATTTAGAAATGCTGCCGTAAGAGAAGAATTAAAAAAATGGGGAGAATGGTATTTGAATGAAATACACTTTGATGGTGTAAGGCTGGATGCTGTAAAACATATCTCACCAAAATTCTATGATGAGTGGCTGGATCATCTCAGAAATATTAAGCCTGATTTGTTTGCAGTAGGAGAGTATTGGGCGCCAGGGAAGTTATCCTTGCTTTTAAAATATATAGAAGCCACCGAAGGGAAAATGTCATTATTCGATTCCTCTCTTCATCATAATTTGTATGCTGCTTCCCTCGCCGGTAATAATTATAATCTTTCCGAAATTTTCAATAATACCCTTGTATCTGTGAAGCCTTTGTTGGCGGTAACTGTTGTTGACAACCACGATACGCAGCCTTTGCAATCTTTGGAAGCGCCGGTGGAGAAATGGTTCAAGCCGCTGGCTTATGCACTTATATTATTAAGGGAAGGAGGTTATCCATGCGTCTTCTACCCGGACTTGTATGGTGCGCATTATATTGACAAGGGCAATGATGGCAACGAACATGAAATCTTTTTGGATGTGTGTGAAAACCTGGATAGGCTTCTTGTAGCAAGACAGCGATATGCTTACGGTGTACAAAGAGACTATTTTGACCATGCAAATTGTGTGGGGTGGACACGGGAAGGCATAGACGAAAATAAAAACTCCGGTTGCGCGGTACTGTTATCGAATGGTGATGAAGGCTTCAAGTGGATGGAGGTGGGTGGTAAATTCGCCGGAAAAGTGTTTAAAGACTTTCTTGAAAAGCACCCCGCAGAAGTGCTTATTAATAGGGATGGTTGGGGAGAATTTTATGTTGCTCCGGGCTCAGTAAGTGTATGGATCTGCGAGTCTGAATAGCTGTACTAACGGAAACGGGTAGCCTAAGAACCGGGGCAATTTTTTTAACCCATTGCCATTGGGATGGCCATATTTTTTGTCAACTGATGATTTGAAAAATATTCTTCTAGACTATGGTGAAATTTATGAATTTTATGGATTAGTTTTTGTTGTGTAACTGCGTTAGTTTATCTGTAAAAATCATCTCTTTACTTTGTTTCCGGCCTGGTTAAAGCATTTAAATAATTGCTTACAGTTGTTGGCGTTGCTAAATTTTCAGTTATGAAAAAAATTATTCTTTCTGTCGTTTTAACCCTGGTAGTAATCATTGGGACAATATTAATTTACATTTATTCAGGAAGCTACAGTGTGAGCCAGTTAGTACCGCATAATGCACTTACAAAGTGGGCTATATCAACAACTACGCACCATTCTATTGACAAAAGATTGAAGGGCATAAAAGTTCCGCTGATGAATGATTCGGCTATGATTGCAGAGGGCTTTATACATTATAACGAAATGTGTGTAACCTGCCATGGTGGCCCGGGTATTAGTCCGGACGAATTAGCTAAGGGCCTTTATCCTCAACCACCAAAGTTTTATAAGTCAACTGATATGCCAGACACAGCAGAAGCATTTTGGATCATAAAAAACGGTATCAAGATGACCAGTATGCCTGCATTTGGCCCTACACACAGCGAT
>JALYYM010000039.1 GCA_030946565.1 Bacteroidota bacterium
AGAAAGGCTCGTACCCTTCCAGTCGCCCAAAGCCTTCTCTGCAAGGGCTTTCGCCTCAAGCGGTTTTATATCGCCGACAAAAGTGAGGTAGCCACGGGAAGGTGTTACATATTGCTTATAAACACTTTTTATATCGTCAAGCGCGAGCGCCGTTACAGATTCTTCCGTTTCAAATTCACCGGTTGGATGGTCTTTACCATACACTAAAGCATTTACGACTCTTGAAGAAATAGCTTTTGCGTTTTTCTCCTGGCTTTTAAGGTTAGTAAGCGTTTGTGATTTTATTTTATCAAAAGATTCCTGCGTAAATGCAGGATGGCGCAAGGCTTCTGCCATAAGCATAAAGGCTTTATCAAAATATCTCGTAAGCGCGGAAGTAGTTGCCCTACTGCCGCTTAAGTTTACATTCGCCCCCATTTGGTCAACTGCTTCATCAAATTGTGCCTTCGTTTTAGACGTGGTACCTTCTTCAAGCATTTGTCCCATAATGTCAAACACGCCAGCCTTAGCACCTTCTTTTATTGGGCCCTGGTCTATAAAATAAGTAGCCGATACTTTTGGGAGACGATGATCCTCTACTACTAAAACGGTGATACCATTTGGAAGTTTATACGTTACCGGGCTGCCCACAGATATCACCGGAGCAGGGCCTGCAGCAGGTTGTTTGCTTCTGTCAACTTTGTTTTGTGCAGGCAGGTTTACCAACATTAGAAAACTAAAAGCTGTTATAATTATTTTCTTCATATTTATTATTTGAGAAATTATTTTTTTTGTTGAAATTTCAGCACCAATTATTTATTTGATTTCGGCAAGTAATACAAAACAACTCTTTGGTCCTTATTAAGGTATTTTTTTGCAACATCTATCATTTCCTGCCTCGTGATTTTTCTATATTCATTCAGCTCGTCGTTTATGTGTCCTGTATTATGATAGATCATATAATTTTCAGAAAGATTGCCTGCCACACTAAGCATTCGGGTGTTGTCGCTAACATAGTCGTTTTCGAAACTGTTCAATAACTTCTGGTAATCACTCTCACTTATCAATGAATCCTGCACTTTGGAAATTTCGTTGTCTATATCGCTTAGAAGTTCCGGCAGTGGCGTATTATTATTAGGCAGCGCAAATGTTATGTAGGCTCCATAATCTTCAAGTGCATAATTAAATGCTGCCACCTGTAAAGCATCTTTCTTATCATCAACCATTTTCTTATACAACTTGGAACTTGCTCCCCCCGAAAGATACCTGCTGATCATGCTTAAAACTTTAGAGTCATGTGTGGCCATGCCCGGCGTACGATAGGTGGCTGTAATTGCCGGTATCTGAATGTTCGCATCATAAGCCGTATCCACGATCTCCCGGGTAATTGGCGCTTCTTCTATATGAGGCTTCACAATCGGATCACCTTTTGGAATGGCAGAAAAATATGCATCAACCAATTGTTTCGTGCTATCAATATTGATATCGCCTGCAATACTTAATACTGCATTATTAGGCACATAATATTTTTTAAAAAAGAGCTTAAATTCAGAAAGCTTTGCTGAATCCAGGTCTTCCATGGAACCGATAACTGACCGCTGGTATGGATGCAGTGTAAAAAGTTTTGCAAAAATATCCTGGATTAAATTTCCGTAAGGCCTGTTATCAAAGCTTTGGCGCTTCTCTTCCTTTACCACTTCGTTTTGTGTTTGTACACCAATTTGATTAATCACCGGGTGCAACATGCGTTCGCTTTCCAGCCACAGGCCAAGCTTTAACTGGTTAGAAGGAAATACTTCATAATAATAAGTACGATCCTGTGAAGTGGTTGCATTATTACTTCCACCATTACTGGATACATATTTCATAAACTCACCGCGCTTTATATTATCTGACCCTTCAAATAATAAATGCTCAAAAAAATGAGCAAAGCCGGTGCGATGCACCTCTTCATTTTTGGAGCCAACGTGATAGTAAACGGTAGTCGCCACTACAGGGGCTTTCTTATCCTGGTGAAGTATTACGTGAAGACCGTTTGGAAGATCATATTCCGTGAAGGAAATTTTTTGTGCATCGGCACATATTACGCCAAACATAGAAATGGCTATTAATAGTATTGATCTTTTCATTAGCAACAAATTATTTATTTAGAAAAAAAAATTAGCGGCGCGAAGATATTCAAATTGAATCATCAATGCAGCGCCGGACTAAAGAAATGGGAAAATAGAGGGATAAGCGGAAAAGTGCTGTATTTCTTTCTGTTGGCAGGCGGTAATAAAATCAGGCTTCCCGGCGTTTAATTAATACCATTCAAAAATCCACCTATGAAAATTTTCCTGACTACATTCTATTTCTTTTGTATTTGCCAGTTATTTATTATGCCAGATAGCTTGGGCCAAAACCAGGCATCACCGAATACAAATGTCATACATAATATTTCCTCAACCGATGCAGCGCCTGTTTTTACAGTTCCTGACCCTATGGGGTTTGTTAGTGATTTTGAAAAGCTATTCAGCAAATCAGAAATTAAAACGCTTGATTCCATGATTATGGATTTTAATAAAAAATCTTCCATACAGATGGTCGTAATTACGATTGACACATTAATGATCGAAGGAAATCAAATGAATGAATTTACCCGCCAGGCTTTTAAAAGCTGGGGACTGCAGTCTACGGGCGACTTTAACGGAATACTTATTAGCCTTTCACGTGCTTATAAAAATATAAGAATTGAAACCGGGTCAGGAGTTGCGCAGGTATTATCAGATGTTGATAAAAAACTAATTATTCAAACAGCATTCATTCCATCCTTAGCTGATAGCAAATATTATAAAGCCACGTATGATGGATTAGCAGCAATTATTAATAAATTGAAATTATGATCGCCTTTTCTATTGTATTCTTTTTAAGACTTTCCAATGATTAAAAATACTTCGCGTCAACGATCGAACGACGGCTGAAGAATCTCCTTTCATTTTTCTAAAATTTTTTTAAAAAATCTTCGCAATTTTTTTTTTGATATTATGTGATTTTCGTAACCCTCTTGCGAATAATAAGTAAAGCAATTAATTTGACGTAATGGCAAAAGAAAGCGGTAATGACAATTTTTTAAAGCTGATAGAAAGCAATAAAAAAATCATTTTCAAAATATGCAATTCTTATTGTCATAATAATATTGAGCGGGAAGATCTTGCACAGGAAATCATATATAATTTATGGAAATCAGGCGACAGCTTTAATGAAGACTATAAATTCTCTACATGGATGTACCGTGTTGCACTTAATGTAGCTATTTCTTTTTATCGTAAAGAAAACAAACGGCAAACGATAACGCTAAATGAACATGTATTGAATATAGAAGACAAAGTCTCCTCACTTACTGAGTCTGAAGAAAATATCAACCTGCTTCAAAAATTTATTAACGAACTAAAGGAACTTGACAGGGCACTTATAATTCTTTACCTGGAAGAAAAAACCTACAACGAAATAGCAGAAATACTTGGCATTTCAGAAACAAATGTTGCGACACGAATAAGCCGCTGCAAAGAAAAATTAAAGCAAAAATTTTCACTACATAAATAACTATGCAATGGAAGACTTTTCATTAAAAAATATCTGGAGTTCTTACGACAACGTTTTAGAAAAATCCATTAACCTGAATACGCATTTGCTGGAGGAACTACAGAAGCAAAAAATAAGATTTTCGTTCCGATCGCTATTGCATGCAAAAATATTTGGGTTGGCTATTGGCATAGCTTGCATTTTAAGTATGGCCTGGGTATTATTTTATTTCCATTCCCAGGTAATATTTACGATAAGCTTCAGCATGATATTCATCTTCAATATGATTGCTACGGTTGGCTACATCCGGCACATATTTTTAATTGCGCATCTGAATTTTAGCAAGAGTATCGCTAATACTCAGGAAAAGCTGGCATCGCTACAAGCCGCTATCATCAGGCATTTTCGCATCTTGTGCCTGCAACTTCCTTTCTATACTACGCTTTTTATTCCTGATATATTATTAAAAGAAGGCAGCGTAACCTATTGGGCAGTTCAGGGCACGGTAAC
>JALYYM010000573.1 GCA_030946565.1 Bacteroidota bacterium
AAAAGTTCCGCAGGTTGATTTTTCTTTCGCGTATTCCTCTCATAATGTTTGTTTAATTTCATTGCCTATTTATGAGCAAAACAAAAACAGCTTTTTTCTGCAGCAATTGCGGACAGGAAAGTGCAAAGTGGTTGGGCAAGTGCCCATCGTGCGAACAGTGGAATACATTCGTAGAAGAAGTGATCGTAAGAGGCACAGATAAGAAACAAAGTGAGTGGAAAGAATTTTCAGGATTGAGTGGCGGCCTTAAAACTATATCATTAAACGATGTTAAGAGTGGAGAAGAAGTAAGGATACATACAGCGGATGCAGAACTGAACCGTGTGCTTGGTGGTGGCGTTGTTACGGGTAGCCTTGTCTTAATAGCCGGGGAGCCAGGGATCGGGAAGTCAACATTGTTTCTACAGGCAGCGCTGCAGATGCAGGATGTTCTTACTTTATATATAAGTGGTGAGGAAAGTGAACAGCAAATAAAAATGCGGGCAGACAGGATTCAAATTCAAAACGACAAATTTTTTCTGCTTACTGAAACCAACACACAAACAATTTTCCAGGAGATAAAAAAGCTCAAGCCGCAATTGGTGATTATAGACTCTATTCAAACATTGCAATCGCCTTATGTGGAATCTGCTCCCGGAAGCGTTTCACAAATAAGAGAAACGGCTGGAGAATTTCAGCGCTTTGCAAAAGAAACCAACACCCCGGTTTTTTTAATCGGGCACATCACTAAAGATGGAAGTATAGCCGGCCCAAAAATATTGGAGCACATGGTAGATACAGTACTGCAGTTTGAAGGCGACCGCAATTATTCCTATCGCATATTGCGCACGCTAAAAAACAGGTTTGGCTCTTCATCAGAGTTGGGCATATATGAAATGACAGGTGATGGAATGCGGCAGGTGAGTAACCCTTCCGAAATTCTTATTACGCAAAAAGAAGACCAGCTAAGCGGCGTGGCCATTGCCGCAACCATGGAAGGAATACGGCCCTTACTTATAGAAGTGCAGGCGCTGGTAACACAAAGTGTTTACGGCACACCGCAAAGAACCAATACCGGCTTCGATTTGCGGCGGCTTCAATTGTTGCTGGCTGTGCTTGAAAAAAGAGGCGGCTTTCATTTTGGCGTAAAGGATGTTTTTATAAATATTGCCGGCGGATTAAAAGTGGAAGACCCTTCCATTGACCTCGCCGTGTTAAGCGCTTTGCTTTCTTCTTATGAAGATGTGGCGCTGCCGATGCATACTTGCTTTGCCGGCGAGGTTGGCTTAAGCGGAGAAATAAGAGCCGTTAACCGGATTGAAAAGCGCATAGCAGAGGCAGAAAAACTGGGCTTTGAAAAGATCATCGTAAGCAAGTACAATACAAAGGGTTTAGGAAAAACAAATTTTGCCATTGAAGTAGTGCCACTGGGCAAAGTAGAAGAACTATACCGATATTTATTTTAGTAAAATATTTATGCCAAAAAATTTGCTTTGAAAATTAGCGCTAATATACTATCACCGCTCGTTCATTTTTTGTATCCGCATATATGTATTGGCTGCGGCAGCGATGTAATTGAAAATGAAAATTTTCTTTGCCTGGATTGCATAAATGATTTACCGCACACGGGCTTTGCGCTTCATGCAAATAACCCGGTTGAAAAAATGTTTTGGGGAAGAATACCTATCTCTGCCGGTATGGGTGAATTCTTTTTTTCAAAAAATTCCATTGTACAAAATCTTATACATGAGCTAAAATATAAAGGCAATCGCAAAGCCGGCCTGTATATCGGCAACCTCATGGGAGAAAGCCTGGCAAAAAGTAATCGCTTTATGAATATTGATACGCTTGTTCCCTTGCCGCTGTTTCCAAAGAAAGAATTTCGCCGCGGCTATAACCAGGCAGAAGTATTATGCGAAGGAATTTCGCAGGTTTTTAATAAACCCCTGTTAACTAAAAATGTGATAAGGATCGTTCATACTGAAACCCAAACAAAAAAGGGCCGCATACAAAGATGGGAGAATGTAGAAAAAAGTTTTGCCGTAAAGGATGCTGCATCTCTGCAGGGCAAACATATTTTATTGGTTGATGATGTGATAACGACCGGCGCTACGATGGAAGCTTGCGGAGCGGAAATATTAAAAGTAAGTGGAACGAAGTTAAGTGTTGCCACGCTGGCGCTTGCTACGAGAT
>JALYYM010000605.1 GCA_030946565.1 Bacteroidota bacterium
TATATAACAATTGACGATGCCAAAGTATTACATTCAGCATAAAGAAAATTGCAAAAGAGGTTGAAGGAAGTAAAAAAGATAAAGAGGTAATGATGCTGGTGTGATTACTTTTTGCAGTGCCCCGTTTGATGCCCGCGTTGGCGTTTCTTCTTCCACACCGCCGATGTTGCGTGTTTCCCGCGAAGGAGCGGGAGGGGCTGTGCGGATGGTTTTGTAGCTACGCAATCACCAACATCAGTTTAGTGCCAATCTATGAACATCTCAAAGTCAGGAACGCCCCCGTCTGGTCTCCCGACCAACGGGCTTGTTAAGCCACACTTAGTTTCCTGAAAAATGCCTCATCATTTTAAAACTATTTGTTCCATGCAAATAAAATTTTGCTCATGAATAGTAATAATCTTCGGGCACATCACATAAACCTGCCCTTACAGGATTATAATGCCCGCCCGGCCTGAAGCCATTCGGACGGGAATGTATTCTAATTTTTGTTTAAACATTATATTTTATACTTTTGGTTCCCATCCGGGCTGGTATTTGCGGCTCCATAATTCCATAGCCTCTTTATCCCCAACAATATGACCGTTGGTTTGATCAATATTTAAAGTATGTCCCACCCTTTGCGCTATATTACCTAATTGTACCCAAAGGGTACTTTTAAATCCAATTTCTACATCTGCATTCGGTTTTTTACTTAAGCGGATGCTGTCCAAAAAATTTGCAATGTGTACGCTGTCCAGGCCTTCATTGGGGCTGGAAGTATTACGTCCATCAATTACTGCATTGGATTTTATTTCTTTCACTGTATTTCCTTTCTCATCATAAATATTATATCCGTCGTGTCCGGTAAGCATTACTCCTTTGTCACCGTAAAATAAAACACCCCGATCCTCGCCTTCTACTTTAAAAGAGTTACAACTTCGGCCTTCCCAAATTACTGTAGCTTCAGGACAGTCGAAAGTGATCAGTTGGGTATCCGGTGTTTGCCAGTCATCCTGGAAAAAATATCGGCCACCGGTAGAATTCACCCTTAGCGGATAATCAATACCAAGCCCCCAACGTGCTACATCAATTTCATGCGTACCATTATTCAACGCTTCTCCTGTACCCCAATGCCAGAACCAGTGCCAGTTGTAATGGATAAGATTATCTTTATAAGGCATTCTTGGTGCAGGGCCTTGCCAGAGGTCATAATCAAGACCGGGCATCACAGCCGTTTCTTTACCTATTCCTATCGACTTGCGTGAATTGGTGTACCAGCATTTAACCATGTGTATTTTACCAATAGCCCCACCCTTAAGTTCATTAATCCCTTCCGTCAATAATTTCCACGACCTGCGTTGAGACCCCATTTGAACTACCCTGTTATATTTACGGGCTGCTTCTATGGCCATTTCCCCTTCATGCGGATTATGAGATAATGGTTTTTCAACATATACATGGTTGCCTGCGGTACAACATATAATTGCAGCAGGCGCATGCCAGTGATCAGGTGTTGCAATATATACTGCATCAACATTTTTATCGCTTAATATGCTGCGGAAATCGTTTACACCTTTTGGCGCAGTTTTACCCGCCTCTACTACAGCACTAATTCCTTTTTGTCTCGCCTTGTCTTCTACATCACATACATAAACTACTTCTGTGTTGGCTTGCTTTGCAAAGATGGCCGCCATCCCCGAACCCCTGCCATTAGCGCCTATAACGGCAATAACTATGCGATCGTTAGCGCCGATGATATTATTATAACTTTTTGAAGAGAATCCTGAGCCTATACCCCCAAACGCAACAGCAGCAGAACCTGCTGCAACATTTTTAATAAATTTCCTTCTTGAATTTTTCATAATTGATACAATTTAAAGTTCTTTTATTTTTATATTTCTGAATGAAATTTTGTCACCATGGGCTTGTAATAAAACAGGTGTAGAAGCAGTTTCTGCAAATCCCTTTGTAGCATCGAATTTGCTTTTTGAAATAGCTTTTTTAAACTCCGGACTTCCCCTTTCGTATTCTAATATTTTTACACCGTTTAACCAATGCTCTGCGTGATTGCCTCTCACCACTATCCGGGCTATATTCCACTCACCGGCAGGCTTATAAGGTTTGCCGGAATCGGCAGGCATGATATCATAAAGAGATCCGGTTTTGCGATTTCCGTTTATACCTAACTTTGCATCGGGGTGCAGGCTGTCATCAATGATCTGGTATTCGCAACCTAAAGAAGTGTTGGGCAATAAAAAATATTTAATGCCGCTATTGCCCCCTTCTGAAATTTTAAATTGAACAGAAAGTTCAAAGTTTGTAAAAGAACGGTTAGTAATAATATCACTTCCATGGCCTTTGGCAGGATCAAAGATAAGTTCACTATTTTCTGTATACCAGCTATTATCGGGTAAAGTATCACGTTGGGCATTTCGCCAACCGTTCAGGTCTTTACCGTCAAATAAAGACAACCATCCGTTCTTTGTTTTTGTTTGAGCATTGGTGATGCTGCTACCTGCAAAGGTGTGCAGCAAAAAAAAACAAATTAGCACTTTCATTTTTTATGGCGTTTTATTGATATAAACTAAAAATAAGTATCACGACTTTTACAAATATAGTTTGGATTTATCCTTTCTGCTGCCGTCCCGAGTTTCTAACTCAGGACATAATCACTTCAAATTAGAATAAGAATTCTATTATGAATGGAGATCTGGCCAACATTTGGATTTCCAAAAAGCCCATAAGCCCCGATTATTATAAAAGCTATAAGAATAATTAATTTAATAAAGACGACATACGCTTCAATTCTCCCTACCACTTTTACATTATAATAATTAATGAATGTCGCGAAAACAATAATCGTGCTTGCATATATGTGATAGTCAATTCTTCCTCTGCCCGTAAGCGTTAGCAGGTTCGGCGCATAGGAGCCAAAGGCCGATGCATACAGCGCCAGCATAATAACCTAGCTCAACCAAAGTAAATTATTTGAAGCCACGCTGAATATGCTTTCACCAAAGCCCTCGTTAATAAAGGTGACTGTGCCGCCTCTGTCGGGATAATTAATGGAAAGGTTTATGTAACTACTGCAGGTTATAAGTGCAATGATGCCGGCTACTAAAAATGATATCGGGCGTTCCACCACGCGATAAAGAAACAGCCAATCCTAAAACCGCAAATATTCCGCCGCCAACCATTCCGCCAATGCCTATAGATACTGCTTCTTTTAATCCTATTTTTTCATTGCAACATTCTTTCCTCGTAAGTGTTTCTAACACAGAGGTGAGGTGGGAGACCGCTAAGGCAAAGAACTTATTTTAGTAAGTCCGGCTCTATATGTTTTTTGATAAATATACCGGGCAGGCCTTCTGGCTTTACAAATACTTTTTTAGTTTCCTTGTATCTCAGGCAACGATAAATATTTTTTAGTATCCCATTTTCCACATCAATTAAAAAACCAAAACTGCCGATGTAGCTGTTGGTTTTTTTATTAAATACTTCGAAATGTTTTACCATTTTACCCGAGCTGCAGCCATTACATTTCCGATCTTCGATAGTAATATTAAAATCACTCTCAGCAAGATTTCTTATATTATCAAATGATCTTTTTAAATCTGCCAGGAACATATATTTCTCTTTATCTTCAAATACATCATCTTCATCCATGTAAGGTTCAAAGATTGAAATATCTAACTGTAAACTGCTTTCAATAAATTTATCAATTACTTTCTTTGATTGGCTGAAATCTTCACGCTCAATAAAAGATTTGGAGGTTTTAAGATGTATGGTTTCCATATTTTTGAAATTTAGTCATGTACAACAATAATAGATAATTTATTTAATTTACAGCTTATGGAAATTTTTTTATACCATAACGATAAAAATGCTACATAAAAGAATACAAATAGATTATCCCGAAGGAAGTATAGAAATTCAATTTAATGTAAAACATAATGGGCAGAATACTTCAATTGAAACAATTCAAATACATAGCAATTTTCCTAAAATACAGTTACCGTTTCATGCAACATTGGAACAAGAAAATAATGAATGGGTCTTATTTGCAAATTATCAAACAAAAGAAAATGGACAATTAATTCCAGTTAAAGAGCAAGTAAAAAATAAATATTCTAATGATATAATAATACAATTATTAAAAATTAGGGATGAAGAAATTGCGATGTTAGAGGCTTTGGGTGCAGCCCAAAAAAAGTCGTTGTTAACACATTATCGTCCAGATGATTTAATGACAAAGGGCATAAATAAGGAATACTCTATCAAAGGTATTTATCAGTATATGCCTAAATATTTGGAGTGGTGTATTAAATATTGGGAAGAGTTTGAAATTGATATTAACGATTTTAAAAATTTGCCAAATCCTACAATTCCAAATCCCGAACCCATCCCCTCGGAAAATCGTTTGAAATTTTATCCTAACATCGAATACTCTATTAAAGGAATTCTGAATTATATCAAAGAGGGAGGTATTACAAAAGAAATAAAATTTAATTTTTCAAATGAAACAATTGAAATTTTAGAACTCAAACGAAAAGGGCAATATACTGCTCCGGAATTTATAAAGCCTGTTGCAATGTCATCAGAAGAAGTAGATCGAAGGTTATACACTTTAGAAGGAACATTCTATGC
>JALYYM010000608.1 GCA_030946565.1 Bacteroidota bacterium
GATATAAAGCCACCTTCATTATCAAGAAGGTTTATAAATTCTTCCCATGTATCTGCTTTCCTGATATTATGATCGCGGAAGTCTTTTGCCTTATCATAAATTTTTTCCTGCACATCGTTAAGCAACACCGCAATGGTATTGGCAAGTCCATCCATAGAGACTACACTTTTTTCTTTGGTATCCCTCCTGGCAACTTCCACAGCATTCTTTTCCAAATCCCGTGCGCCAATGGCAATTCGTACGGGCACGCCTTTCAATTCATATTCTGCAAATTTCCAACCTGTGCGGCGGCTGTCGTCATCATCATATTTTACCCGGATGTTCAATGCTTTAAAATCATCCATAAAAGATTTTACTTTTTCATCAATTAACTTCTTTTGATCTTCTCCTTTAAAAATAGGGACAATCACTACCTGGATCGGGGCAAGCTTTGGAGGGAGCACGAGGCCATCATCATCGCTATGCGCCATTACCAAAGCGCCGATTAATCGTGTACTCACACCCCAGCTTGTTGCCCATACATAATCGAGTTTATTTTCTTTATCAGTAAACTGTACATCAAACGCTTTCGCAAAATTTTGTCCCAAAAAATGAGAAGTACCGGCCTGCAATGCTTTACCATCCTGCATCAAGGCTTCTATGCAATAAGTGTCTTCCGCACCGGCAAATCTTTCATTAGGGCTTTTCACTCCTTTTATTACCGGCATAGCCATCCACTCTTCGGCAAATGTTGCATACACATTCAGCATCTGTATAGTTTCGTCTATGGCTTCCTGTGAGGTAGCATGTGCGGTGTGGCCTTCCTGCCACAAAAATTCCGTGGTGCGTAAAAAAAGCCTGGTACGCATTTCCCACCTTACCACATTCGCCCATTGGTTTACCAACACGGGAAGGTCGCGGTAAGATTGGATCCAGGTTTTGTACGTGTTCCAGATAATCGTTTCAGATGTTGGCCTCACAATAAGCTCTTCTTCGAGCTTTGCTGAAGGATCCACAACAATACCACCACCATTTGGGTCGTTCATAAGCCGGTAATGCGTAACTACAGCACATTCCTTTGCAAAGCCTGCCACATGCGCAGCCTCTTTACTTAAAAAACTTTTTGGAATGAACAAAGGAAAGTATGCATTCTGATGACCGGTGTTTTTAAACATTTTATCAAGCTGGTCACGCATGTTTTCCCAAAGAGCAAAACCATAAGGCTTTATCACCATACAGCCACGCACAGCACTGTAATCGGCCAGGCCTGATTTTATAATAAGATCATTATACCATTGCGAATAATCTTTTTCCCTGCTTGTAATTTCTTTATTCATTATTTTTTTGATCTGTTTATAATTTTTTTACCGGCAACAATTGTTTTATTAAATCATCACTTATTCAAGGAAAATTATGGCATTTTTAAAAATTCAAATCTGTTGAAATTTTGAACCTGGCTAGTAAAATAAATTGCTGTTTGGTCTTGGCTATTTTTTAACAGCCTAACATTTATTCATTCGTTATAGAATTGTTCTTTTTGCTTAAATTTACAGAGCTAAGGCGCAAAAGTAATAACTTCATTTTTTAAATCCTTCTAAACATACGATCATGAAAACAAAACATATACTTTTTTTAGGGTTGGTAGTTGCATTTAGTAGTTGTAGCACCGCATACAAGTCCGGGCAAACGCCTGATGACGTGTATTATTCACCGGCCCCGCCCCAGGATACTTATGTACAGACAGACAACCAGGATGAAAGAGAAAGCTATGCCTATAACAATACAACGAGCCGAGAAGATCTCCAGATCAGGCGTGGTATAAGAGATTCAAGGTATCGCGATAATAATGCAATTGTTGAATTTGGCTACGGTGGGTATGCCCCGTACAGTTATGATCCCTTTGGTTATAATCCAAATGCCTACAATTCTTATGGATACAATACTTACGGTTCGCATGGTTACGGATATGGGTACAACAATAGTTTGTATTACAATCCATATAACCTTTATAATAATAGCCTTTATGTTTCTCCTTACAACAATTATTATTATTCTCCACAAGTTTACGTTTATCCCTCCACGGGAGGAACTCGTGGCACCGTGGCGCCAAGAAGATATAACCTCAGCGCTTATGATAATAACCGTGTAACTAGGGTTCGAAATCAAAACAACAGTGATGCGGTAAACATAAATTCAGCACCGGTAAGAACTTTCACCACACGGTCACAAAACGGAAGCGGGGCCGGTAATTTAATCAGGAGAGTTTTTACTCCTGATAATAATAATAATAATAGCAGCAACACGAGGTCATTCCGCAATGATAATAACAGCAGTAATAACAATAATTCAATTTCAAGCCCGGTAAGATCAGCCCCTTCATCAAGCAATAACAATTCTTCTTCAGGAAGCAGCAGTGCGCCAGTAAGAACTTTTAAAAGATAATTAATTTACCCGCAGGCAAAATCTACGGGCAAAATCTGGAGAGCAGAACTTGTCTGCATTCAAATCCGTTAGACGTCTTTTGGATTCGAAGTTCTTTTTTTGAACTTATAAAAATCTTGTACAATGAAATCACTATACATAACAGTAATCAGCCTGTTCGCAATCATTACAACCTACGCACAAGAACCGGCAGATGCACTGCGGTACTCTTTTCTTACTCAAAATGGGACGGCGAGGAACCAGGCAATAGGCGGCGCAGGAGTTTCCCTTGGCGGTGAGTTTTCTTCCCTTTTTATAAACCCGGCAGGCCTTGGTTTATACAAGACAAATGAATTTGTTTTCACGCCTTCTTATTCTCTTAAAAACGATAACTCAACCTACATTGGTAATAATGCTAAAAGCAATTACGACAATTTTAATCTCGGTGCAAGTGGTTTGCTTTTCTCTTCACCTTCAGAAGGGAGGCCGGTAAAAAATATAACGTTTGCCATTGGTGCAAATAAAATTGCAGACTTCAATAATCACGTTTACTATAAAGGACGGAATACTAACTCAAGCTATTCAGAAAAATATTTAGAAGAACTAGTGAACAATAATGTTACTGACCCTAATAGCGCCGCAAAAGATTATCCTTATGGCTCCAGCCTCGCATTCAATACCTATTTAATTGACACAGTCCAGGCCGCTGATGGCTCCGTTTCGGGATATAGAAGTGTTGCGGATCCTTCATTCGGCCTGTCACAGGAAAATACAATTAATACCAGCGGCGGAATTACTGATATTTCTTTAGGCGCAGGTGTTAACCTTAAAGAAAAATGGTTTTTTGGAGCTTCGCTTGCTTTTCCTTTTGTAAATTATAATCGCGATGCGACTTATAGAGAAAGCGACCTGTCGGGTGATCTGAATAATAATTTCAATTACTTTGAATCCAACGAAACTTTGCAAACAAAAGGCGTTGGCGTGAATGCGAGACTGGGCGTCATCTATAAGCCGGCAAATGATGTGAGGCTTGGACTCGCAATACATACGCCAACTTTTTATAACCTTAATGATAAGTACACGACAGAAATTGTTACAGACCTTGAAGGTTATGGTGGCGCAGGTATTAAGCATCAAAGCTCTACTGATTTAAATGGAAGTGGAGCGCCTCTTGAATCAAAATATAATCTCGTAACTCCTTTAAGGCTTATGGCCAGTGGGTCTTATGTGTTTCATGAAGTGGCGGATATAACACACCAAAAGGGTTTTATTACTGCAGACATCGAATATGTTGATTACAAAGCATCTTCTTTTTCAGCTGTAAATAATACCGATGCAACAGCCAGTGATTATTATTCTTCGTTAAACAAAACCATAGATAATCTTTATAAAAATGCTTTCAATATAAGGGTAGGTGGAGAAGTAAAATTTAATACAATTATGGCCCGGCTTGGTGGCGCTTATTATGGCAATCCTTATAAAGATCAAAAAGCAGACCTTGTAAAATTGAGTGGTGGACTGGGTTACAGAAATAAAGGGATTTTTATAGACCTTACTTATGTTTATTCTTTGAGCAAAGACATACACTACCCTTATCTTTTGCAGGATAAGCCAAATACTCCTGCGACAATTAAAAACAACGGTAGTAACATTATCGCAACGATTGGGTTTAAGATTTAAGAGCCTTCCTGGCCCCTCCTCCGTCGGAGTCCTTCTTGACTATTCAGACAGAGGATGAGAATTAGATTAATACATACCTACAAGCTTAGTAAATATGAAAGAAAAATCTTATGGAGCTTGCTTTATTATTTAACTAAAAAATACATCTGAACTATTGTTGCTATTCATATAAGCACCCACAACTTCTTTACCTTCTGTTTCTACAATTATTTTTTCATCAAGGCCGGTGGATACCGAAAAGCCAACATAGTCTGGCGCAACGGGAAACTGCTTGTGGCTGCGGGCTACCAATACAAGTGTTTGTATTTTTTTGGGATAAAAATTAAGAAAAGGTTTCAATGCATACAGTAATGTTTTGCCGGTATTCGAGACATCATCTGTCACGATAATTACTTTATCATCAAAATTTATTTCAACGGGTATTGAAATAATTTTGGGATCTTTTTTATCAAGGCTTATTTCAATTACCAATATTTCTCCCTTAAAAATTTTTTGCAAAAAGCTTTTTATTTTATGCGCTATAATTAAACCGCTTTCTTTTATTCCAGCTAAAATAATTTGCTTCTCACCTATGTTATGTTCTATTATTTCATAAGCCATACGCTGCATTTTCTTCGCTGATGACCCAGCGGATAGAATTATATTTTTTGATAGCATTTAATATTTTTTATGAATATAATTACTAACCGCCAATTTGAACAATTACACATCCCAAAACATTATCTTAGCAGCCTTTCTTTTATGCAAATAATTCAGCAAATACTTTTTATACTACTTACGGGCAGCGCCCTTTTTTTGTTTAGCAAAAAGGTGAAAGAGATTTACCGCAATATTAACCTGGGACGTGATGAAAAACTTTCTGACAGGCCCGGTGAGCGTTGGAAAAATGTATTGCTTCTTGCGCTTGGGCAAAAGAAAATGTTTCGCTATCCGCTCGTGGGCATCATGCATTTTTTCATTTATGCAGGTTTCATTATTATTAATATTGAGGTATTGGAGATAGTGCTGGATGGTGTTTTTGGCACGCATAGAATGTTCGCAAATACCCTGGGCAGCTTTTATACTTTCCTGATAGATTTCTTTGAAGTGCTTGCTATCACCGTGTTAGCGGCTTGTATTATCTTTCTAATAAGAAGAAATATTTTAAAAATAAACAGGTTTAGAAAACGTGAATTGGTTGGTTGGCCAAAAACAGATGCTAACCTCATACTCATTATCGAGATTATTCTGATGAGTTTATTTCTTACGATGAACTCGGCAGACAGGGCGCTTCAACTCAACGGAAGTGAGCATTATGTTGACCACGGAAATTTTCTTTTTTCGGGGTTGTTTGCTCCTGCGTTAAAAAATCTATCTGCGAGTACTTTAATTGTGATAGAACGTACCTGCTGGTGGCTACATATTACCGGCATATTCGCCTTTCTTAATTACCTGCCTTATAGTAAGCATTTCCATATTTTGCTTGCGTTCCCGAATACCTATTACAAGCCTCTTGAGCCCAAAGGCAAAATGGAAAATATGGAAAGCGTGGAGAAGGAAGTTCAATATATGTTTAAGCCCGAGCTTGCACCAACTAAC
>JALYYM010000615.1 GCA_030946565.1 Bacteroidota bacterium
AATATAAAAATGCTTTGACCTCATTTGCTTCATCACATAGTGGTCAATTGACTTCTGAAAACCTGGTTGCGGCAACTCAGTATGCCCGGCAACAGGCAGATGCGGGCCGTGCAGAACCCGGTACCCAACGTTTCAACGCAATAAAAGATTCTATCATAAAAATTAATAATTGGGATATTAAATCGAGCCAAATTCCAAATGCGCCTGTTACCGGGGGTGCGGCTTTGATGCAAAAAAGTAATCTTTACCATATTGAAGGCCAGTGGGACTTATCAAAAACCGTAAAGTATTTTGACCTGCTAATCGGAGCCGATGCAAGAGTATATGAATTAATTCCTGATGGGAATAACTTTGTAGATTTTAAACGCCCCATTGAAGAAAGAAATATTCCCCTACCCGACGGCAGTTATGGAAGCAATATTTATTATAAAAAAATTGGTGGCTTTGCACAAGTAACAAAAAAATTATTCAATGATAAATTGAAACTGTGGGGATCTTTACGGGCAGATTATAACCCTGAATTTTCTGCAAAGCTAACGCCGAGGCTTGCTGCAGTTTATACCTATAAAGAAAAGCACAATTTTCGCTTTACGTTTCAGCAAGGCTATCGCTTTCCTGCATTATTTGAAGCCCTATCTTATGTAAATAATGGAAGGGTAAAGCGGGTAGGAATTTTATCGGTAATTAACGAAGGCCTCGGTTATAGAGATAATAGTTATACGCAAAAATCTGTAGCCGTATTCAACGCTGCAGTGAAGGCAGCGGGCAACAGTGATTCTGCAGCGTTAGCTAATAGAAACCTATTGCAGGTGGCCAATTTACCAAATGGCCGCCCCGAAGGAATTAACTCATTCGAGGTGGGTTATAAAAGTGTGCTATTTAATAACAAACTCTTTGTTGATATAGATGCCTACACAAATATTTATGATGGCTTTCTTGGGCAGGTGCAAGTGTTTGTTCCAAGAGCAACCAGCGTGGGAACTGATGCTGCGGTGATAGCCATGATAGATCGAAACAGGGACGCACAACCTGCAAGTGGCGGCAATGCGGCAAGCAATGGGCAAGATCGTTATCGCGTTTATACAAACGCTACACAGAAATATATCACATACGGTTCTTCATTAGGATTAACTTATAATTTTTATAAAACGTTCACTATTTCCGGTAACCTTAATTACAACACAATTAAAGGAAATACAACTCCCGATATATTTGTAACCGGCTTCAACACACCTGACTGGACTTCAAACCTTTCAATCGGTAACAGGGCTGTCACTAAAAATCTAGGGTTTAATATTGTTTGGAAATGGCAAAATAGTTTCCAGTGGGAAAGCCCGCTCGTGACTGGTAAAGTAGATGCAATAAGCAATGTAGATGCGCAGGTTACCTTGCGCATTCCTTCTGCAAAGTCAACTATAAAAGTCGGCGGTACCAATGTCTTTAATAAACGACATATTGAATATGCAGGCGGCCCTACTATCGGCGCTCTTTATTATGTTGCCTGGACCATTGATGGATTGTTGAAATAAAACAGTATCAATCGATGGCAAACAATTTAAATACAGTTTTAAAACATTGCGAAACCATTGATATAAGTTGCTTTGCTGTAAAGGCCTTCATGAAGTACATTTGCAAAAATTATTTTTAAGACCGGAAGTCAACAATCAATAAACTATGGAACTACATCCTATCACAAAAGCCATTCGCATACAAACGGAACGAACTAAGGAAGGCGAACATTCCACTCCGGTATTTTTGACAAGCAGCTTTTGTTTTGACAATGCAGAAGATATGAGGGCAGCCTTTGCTGACGAAACTGACGATAATATCTATAGCCGTTTCAGTAATCCCTCTGTAAAAGAATTTGTAGATAAAATGGTGGCATTGGAAGGTGCAGAAGCTGGTGTGGCTACATCTACCGGCATGAGCGCTGTGTTTGCAAGTTTTATGGCGCTGCTAAAAAGCGGTGACCACCTTATATCCTGCGATGCAGTTTTTGGGAGCACCCATAACATCATAAAAAAATATTTACCCAACTATGGCATCGAATGCACTTATGTAAGCGCTGATAAAATGGATGAATGGGAAGTTGCAATTCGTCCGAATACAAAAATGATTTACCTGGAAA